>CAZAIS010000314.1:0-3804 GCA_964485255.1 uncultured Acidimicrobiales bacterium
GCCACGCCATCCGGATGAAGAGCGGCCCGTAATGACCGTAATCGGCCGGCCACCAGTCCTGGGAATCGGTCATCAGCGCGTAGAGGTCTTTCTTCAGAGCCTCGAGGTCGAGCTTCTTGAACTCCTCGGCATAGTTGAATCCCTCACCCATCGGATTGCTCAGCTCGGAGTGCTGGTGAAGCACCCTGACGTTCAACTGGTCCGGCCACCAGTCACGGTTGGAAGCTCCCCTTCGCGATGCCTTCCTGCTTGTCGCTCCCGTAACCGGGCACTTGCTCTCTTCATTCATGAGACTGCCTCCCCCTCCCGTTACCTGTGCTCATTTCCCGTACTGCTTCAAGCCTTGATTCCGGGCACTGATGGGTTCCAAAGCGGCTGTTCGCCGTCTTATTCCCTGCGCGGAGAAAAAATCCCCCCGGAGAAATACAACCGCTTCGAAAATAATGGCGGCCCAGTCACTCAATGGCCCCCTTCCGAAGCGTATCCGGCCCGGATGATCGGCTGTGGGACCCCTTACCGGAATGATGGCAGACTATCACGCGCCGTACGGTTGGATTTCTCGAAGATTCTGTCGGTTGCCGCCGGTCCGTCTTTTCGCGTGTTAAGCTCTTGTGGCGCTCATCTCCACGGGGCCGATAGCGCGGGGCCTCTCCGGATGAAAGCCTCCCCGCTTCCGTTATCCCAGTACATGGCCCGCTCTGCTACGAGGGGCTTGCTCCCGTGAACCCGCGTGGAGACGTCGGTTGCTGGCGGAAGCTGGTCTTTCACTCTGACAGTCTTTTGCCCGGGTTCCGCACGAGCACGTATGTGGTGAAGCCCACGTCGTAGCCCGTCGCTCCCTCGGCAAGGAAGAAGTCCGGGGCGGGCGTGGTCGCCCCTATCGAGCAGGAGCCCTCGCGGAGGCCGTTTTTATCCATGGAGCGCTCGGCTAGTACCGGTCGTAGATCAGCTCCAGGGCCTTGCCGTGCTTCATGCTTATGGATTGCATGTCCTTCATCCCGCTCGCGGGAACGTTGCTGACTACTATGTCGTAAACGAGTTTCCTGCCGCTTTTCGCTGTCATGTAGCCCGCGAGAGCCCTGGAGACCCACATCCCGCTGTTCAAGAGATTGGGTCCGCCGTGGGTTCCCGTCTTCGCCTGCGCCTTGCCCCTGACGGGACTTTTCGTCATAAGTGTAGCGAGCGTGCCATCGACACCCATTACCGGAAGCATCTCGAAGAACTCCTTGAAATCCGGCCGCTTGCTCATGTATCTGAGCAGCGTGACGGTGGCTGACGGCGCGATGAAGTCCGCTCCCGCGCTTCCCTGTCCGTCATTGATGATAACCGCTTCCGGGGCCACCCCCGCCTTCTTGAGAAACTCGCCCTCGATGGCAAGCCCTTCCGCCATTGTCTTCTTTCCGTTCTTCACCGCCATCAGGAGAACGCAGGTGTCCGCTCCGGGGTTATGGCTCACCTTCATCAAGAGCTTGCCGTACTCCGAGAACGCGGGCGATTCGAGCACGGCGACCTTCCTTGCCGACTGCTCGTTGAAGTCCGTGCCCGGTGCCGGATTCTGGCCTGTGGCGGGAGCCGACACGGTTACGCCGGCCCTGTTCAGGGCCTCGATGAAGCACGTCCGTGCGAAACTCGGTGGATCCTGCACGGAATAGGTGTTGACCACCTGGCCGCCCTCCGGAACTCGGCCTGTCACGCTGATAACCCCGGGGACGGTGCTCGTTATCTCCAGGCTCGGTTCTTCGTCTTTCGCGCCGGTCGTAACATCGCTTTCGACCCTGTAAGCCGCCGTTTTCGGCCTGTGGTCGACCTGTGCCGGAGCGCCGCGCGAGCCCGGCTGAACGATAATGTCTATCAGGTTGTCGTTGACCATGATCGGCCAAAGCACGTAGTCTGCGTCCGGGTTGAACGGCTTCTCGGGACCGTATAGAGTCACGTCCACGATGACGTCTCCCCGCACTCTCTTCACACCGCATGCAGCTACCTGCCGTGCGAGGTTGTCCATTCCCGCGAGCGGGTCCGTCTTCGTCAACTGGCAGTTGCCGAGCGCGTTGGCGTCACAGTGGTCCATGTTCGTGTACTCGATCTTCCCGCCTGGAAGCGTTCGCCCGCCGAGCGATATGTCTCCATCGGCAATCAGAACCAGGTTCCCGTCGAGGGTTCCCGCCGGACTGACCTCCCCGGTCGCGACCACCGGCGTAATGAACCTGTAGTCCTTGCCGAGAGTGTCCATCGCCCCGGCAATCGTGAAGAGCTTGGTGGTCGAGGCGGGGTCCAGCATCGTGTCCGGGTTGAGGGACTCGAGGACCTCGCCGGACTTCAAGTCCGAAACCTGTATCGCCCACGGCGAGTTCTTGAAGAGGGGCGCTTCCACGACCTCCCGTACGCCTTTCGACAGACCGGCGCCGGCACATCCCGCCACGACGAACCCAAGCGCCAGGACGGATCCAATGAAGGCGACAAGCCGTTTCTCGCATAGAGATATCATTGCCGAAATCATATCACGTCGCTCGCGGCCGGCTAATGAGAGTACGCTTCAAATCCACTACCACCCGGCCCTGGTGCTCGGGATTCCTCAGCCACATCGCAAGCGTCTTGGGTTGCGCCGCCATCTCGCAACCGGTCAGGGGAAGTTAACCGTTCGAGTCGGCCGCCGGGTACGCGTAGCTCGTTCCGGGTAGTGCCGGAGAACCGGCACGGCTAACCCGCACGGGACTGAAGGTTCGATAGACCTCAGAGAAAAATCGATATTGACATATGATTGATCGGTGTCACCCGGTTCAAAACAAGCGGGGGGGGATCATGGCTGGTTTCAATGGAAAAGTGGTCGTCATCACCGGAGCGGCCCACGGACTGGGCAGAGCTACCGCGCACGCATTCGCGGAACGGGGCGCCGATCTCGCTCTCTGCGACATTGATAGCGAAGGCCTCCGTGAGGTCAAGGAGTTACTTGAAGTTCGCGGCGTCAAGGTCATGGTTGCAGAGGTGGATGTAACTCAAGCCGACCGGTTCGAGGAGTTCAGCGACCAGGTCTACCGGGAGTTCGGTCAGGTTGATGTCCTTGTCAACAACGCGGGAGTGATGCTCGCCGGCCGCATGGAGAGCATGAACCTCGAAGACTGGCGATGGATCATGGACATCAACATATGGGGCGTAATCAACGGAACACATTTCTTCTACCCACGGATGTTGAAACGAGGCAGCGGCCACGTCGTGAACGTCGCCTCCGCCGCCGGCCTTCTTCCTCTGCCCATGCTTTCCGCCTACTGCGGCACCAAGAGCGCGGTGGTTTCGATGACGCGCGTGTGGCGGGCCGAGGGCGCGGCACACGGAGTCGGCTTCACCGCCATATGCCCCGGCATCATGAACACGAACGTAAAGGAATCGTTCAGGATCTGCAAGGGGACAGAGCGGATCCCTCCCTCGGAAGACCTGATCAGAAGGGCGAGCCGGTTTCTTGCCGGTAAACGTTACGACCCGGCGAATGTCGCTGAGACGATAGTGCGCGCGGTTGAGAGGAACAGGAGCGTTGTGCCCGTTGGTTCAGGCATACATCTCATCGATTTTGCCGACCGCTTCAGCAGGCGGCTTGTCGACTTCATATTGAAAGTCTCGGCGAGGTTGGGAGAGCGCTGGACATGACAGCCCGGTACAGCGGGTGGTCGGAAGCATGAGAAACTCGATACTGTTGCCTTCTTCCCCTTCCGGGGAGAGGATTGAGCAAGTCATGCCCCTTCTTTCCGAGGTAGAAAGACCCACATTCCCCACCCTCTGCCACCCCCTAAGAAGCATTTTCTCCCCTGACGA
>CAZAIS010000315.1:0-3796 GCA_964485255.1 uncultured Acidimicrobiales bacterium
CGTCGACCTCGATTCGATACCAGAGGGGTGCGACTACGACCTGTACGTGTACGACGGATCTGGGGAGCAGGTGGACTGCTCGCTCAATCCCGGCAACGAAGCCGAGCAGGTGGTCCTGACCGGCCCCGAAGCGGGCACCTGCTACCTGGGCGTCGAACCGTACGAGGGGTCCTCGCAGACACAGGCCTACGTCCTGCGCGCGCTCTACGAGGAGGCGGAGGATCTGCCGTCAATAGAGAGTGTCAGCCCGGGAAGCGGCACCTGCGGCTCGACCGTGACCCTCAGGGGCTCGGGCTTCGGCGACAGGCGGGGCGCGTCCTGCGTCTCCTTCGGGAGCGCGCGTGTCAGCTCGAGGGGCTACGTGTCCTGGTCAGACACCCGCATCAGGTGCAAGGTGCCCACGACCGCCGGGGGACGCCCGGCGGTGAGCGTCACCACGGAGGCGGGGACCTCCAACAGCCTCCGGTTCTCGGTGGTGCCGGCCGTAAGCTCTGTATCGCCCGCTCGCGGGCGCCGGGGGGCGACCGTGAGGATAAGCGGCAAGGGGTTCGGCTCCCGGTCGTCCGGGGGCACCTCGGTCTATTTCGGCGGCACACGGGCCACGCGGTACGTCTCCTGGAGCGCGAGCCAGATCAAGGTCCGCGTTCCCAACGCGAGGGCGGGGCGCGTGCGCCTGACGGTCCGTACGGCGGGAGGCGCCTCTCGGGGCGTTACGTTCACGATCCTGCGGTAGGCGTCGCGGGTAGCCTGACAAAGGAAAGGGCCCGGCCTTCCAGCCGGGTCCTTCCTCACGTCAGGCGGGCTTTTCGATCAGGCTCCCGGGGCGGTCCCGGTTCTCTGAATAGTGACGGGTCGCGTTGCGTTTTGTTGGGCGGGCGGCTCGAGAGACCCGTCCCGGCCGCCTGTAAAGGCTCTAGCGGTTCTCCATCCAGGCATCGACGCCCGCCGCGATCCCCTCGGCCATCGACTGACGGAACCCCTCTTCGCGGATCAGCCCGGCCTCTTGCTCGTCGGAGAGGAAGACACCCTCGAGGAGCGCCGCCGGCATGTCCACGTTCCTGACCATGTAGAGCCTGGAGGGGCGAAGGCCCCGGTCCGGCCTCCCGATCCGGCGCACCACCTCCGCCTGGACACAAGTGGCAAGGTCCAGCCCCGCGGGCGAGCCGCGGCAGTAGTAGGTCGTCGTGCCCTGGACGTCGGGCGGGCGCGAGTTGTTGTGGATGCTGACGAGCGCGGAAGCCCCCGAGGCATTCGCGATCGAGCACCGCCGCGCGAGCGAGACCGTGACGTCAGCCTCGCGGGTCATTACGACGCGGTAGCCGGCGGCCTCGAGCAGTTGCCTCGCCCGCAGGCCGACGTCCAGGTTCACGTCCTTCTCGGCGACCCCGTTCTCGTTCGCGCCGGTATCGTTGCCGCCGTGCCCCGCATCGAGGCAGACCGTGCCGACGCGGCGCGGGACGCCGCTTCCCCCGCCCCTGAAGAAGAGGAGACCCGCAAGGACCGCGGCCACCGCGAGGGCCGCGAGGCTTCCCGCCAGCAGCAGCGCGCGCGTGGGACCTCGCGCCGGCACGGGTGACGGCGCGGGCGCGGCAGCCCCTGGCGCGGCAGCCCCTGGCGTGGCTACACCGTGAGCGGCAGGACCTGGCGAGGCAACCCCCGGCGCGGCAATACCGGGCGCGCTGGCACCTGGCGCTGCAACCCCTGTGGCAACCGGCTTGAAGATCTCCATCTCGCTGAGCTGGTAACGAGTCCCGAGCCTCCGGGAAAGGACCACGAACCTGTATCGCGGCATGAGCCTGTTCGCGTCGATCTTCTCGACCTCGACCCGCTCCCCCCGCGCGAAAGCAAGCCTCCCCTCAACAAACACATCCCTCGACACCACCCACTCACCAATGGCGTCGTTCACTTTTTCTTGTTTACTATTTTCATCGTTCACACCAGATCAGGGACAGGAGCGGGCTCCACATGAGCCCTCCGGTGCTTTCTCGACCACGCCAGGTCCATCAGTGCCTCGAGGCGAGTCTCCATCCCGGCGCGGCCGGTCTGCTCGTCGATGGATATCGAGAGGACGGGGATGTCGAGGTCATCGACGATGCGCGCGAAAACGGTCCGCGCGATGACCTCCGGGAGGCAGGTGAACGGGAACAGGTGGATCACGGCGTCGAATCCCCTGCGCGCGTAGCTCGCCACCGCGGCGACGTTTATCTGGCCGTGCCCGCCGATCTCGTGGCACAGGTAAGGAACGGCGGCTTCCCGCATCTCCTCGTCGGTCCAGCCGGTGACCGGGTTGCGCCCCATCGGGGTAAAGAGGTCGGACATGTAAATGGAGCGCTCCACGACCGCGCCGCGCCGCGCGAGCCAGCGCTCGATGTCGAGGTTGAAATAGGGTTCCATGCTCATCATTATCTCGCCGGTGACGGCCACCCTGACATGCGGCCTGGCCTCATCGAGCCGGACCTCCGCGAAGCGCGATTCGACCGCGTCGCGCGCGGCATCCAGTTCTTTCCTGCTCCGGGCGCCCTCGAGCAGCGCGAGGCAGTCCTCAACCGCGCGGTCCACGGCGCCTGCCTCGGCCTCCAGCGCCCTGGCGGCCGCCGCCCTCTTGCCGACGTAGTCGAACACGCTGCCCTTGCGGAGCGTGAGGGAGAGAGCCCGCGCGCCCCCGGCAATGCCGGTTCCGGCTGCCCGGGTCACCGCGCGCAGGTTGCGGTAGAAGTCGGCGGGGGAGTCCTTGGGGGAGTCGAAGGCAACGATCCGGAAGCGGTAGCCCTCCCGCTCGAGGATCCTCCTCTGCAACTCAGCGAAATAGTTGAAGCGGCAGGCGCCGTACCCCGCCACCGTCACCAGGGTATCCGCCCCGGCCTCCAGGCACTCCATGGAGCTGCCCAGCAGCACCTTCATGGGGAAGCAGAAGTGCTCGGGCGAAATGGCGACGCCCCTCTCCACGGTCCGCCTCGTGTACTCCGGGGTCTCGACGAAGCCGATCCCCATCCGCTCGCAGAAATCGCCAGCCATGTAATGAAGACTCCCGCACCTTGGCACCGAAAGCCTCATCACGCCCCCTTATCTCTCCGGGGTAAGGTCATCTTCTGAATCCCCCCGGACCGCGTTTCCGCGCCCGATACCGGGCCCTGCCCGGCCCTGCCCGTCCCCCCACGCCCGAGTATGTCCACGAACGCCTCGATACGCGTTACGAGCCCGCCCTCGGCCGAATGCTCGTCGAGCGTGATCGTCATGAGCGGCACGGATTCCTCGCGCTCGTGAATATCCTCGAGGAGCGCGCCGACCATCGACCCCGGGCCGCAGGCAAAGGACGACAGGTAGATGACGCCGCTTACCGCCCGCGTGCGGCTCCAGTGCATGACAGCGCCCACGATCGCGCTCTCGAAGTCCCACTTGATCTTGCGCTGCAGCGTGCGCAACTGGCGCCTGACCATGCGCCTCGGGACTTGTTCGACCGTCGTAACCCCAACTCCCATGGAACGGATACGCTCTAGCAAACCCAGGGAAACACCGTCGTCGTAGAGGTTGTACAGGTGGCCCGCGACACCGATCGTCAGCCCGCCGGTCATGGCGTCCGCGGGCGCCTCGAGCGGGGCGTGCAGCCCCTGGAGCAGCTTGAGCACCGCGGCGGTTGAAGCGGCCCGGCTCGCGCCGAATGACCTGGCCAGGTTGTACCAGTCCGCCGCCCACCGGTGCCTGCCGTCCGAGAGGTCCATCGCGGGAGCGATCACCGGGGGGAGGTCCGCGTCCAGCGCCCGCGCCATGTCCGGCAGGCCCAGGTACTTGGGGCAGG
>CAZAIS010000316.1:0-3787 GCA_964485255.1 uncultured Acidimicrobiales bacterium
ATCGACCAGCTCAACACCTCGGAGATCCAGCTCAAGAAATACTGGACGACTCCGCTCTCAGAGCAGGAGGGCGCGCCGGAGGCGCTGGCGGACTTCCGCAAGGTGCTGGCCTCCTGCCAGGAGCAGCTCGATGCCACCGACGTGCCGGAGCCCGCCCGCCCGCTCAAGGACCTGGTCAGCGCCGCGGTGGCCCAGGGCAGGAGGCTCGCGGACCTCACCACCCAGTTCGCCGACTATCTCGGGGCGATGGCCCCGCTCGCCAAGAAGGCCGCGCTGATCGTCACCCAGCTCCAGGGAATTCAGAGCAGCCAGTACGTGCCTTCGACCGTGGCGGGCCTGCTGGCCAACGCGAGACAGCTCGAGACATCGATGAGGACCCTTATGCCCAACGCGACCTTCGAGGACATAAACAATCGGTTTCAGGAGTTCGTGGCCCTCCTGGTAAAGGACCTTGCCGAGGCTGACAGGATCCTGGCCGCCTCGGCGCACACTCCCGCGAGCCCTGATCCGGACCGGGACCGGGACGGGGAGGAGGATTCCGACGACCGGTCACCGGCGAGCACGCCCGAAGAGGAGGTCAGCGCCGAGACGAAGAGGCAGATCGCAAGCATCCGGAAGTACACGGACGAGGTCTTCGAGGCGTGGGCCGACTTCAACGAAAAGGTCAACGAGGAGCTCGCCGGGGCCAGGGAGGCGAACGGCGTCAGGCCGAAGGCGTCCGAGGTCGAGGACTGCATCGGCCGGGCGGTCGAGCAGATCAAGATCCTGGAGCAGAAGTACAAGTAACCGGTGCGGGTGGGAGCCCGCCTTACGTTCGCCGGGCGCCGGTCCGGCGCTTGATCCACGAAGAACGCCGGCCGGGCTTCCCCACCCCGAAAGGGGACGCGGGCGGGGCCGGGCATGGCGTCTCGGTGAACCGGAAGGGGTGTCCGCTTTGACGGTGATAGAAAACATAGCCGGCTGGTCGGCAGGCCTGAAGATCGAGGAGATTCCCCCGAGGACCCTGGAGCTCGCGCGCAACCAGGTGCTCTCGGTGATGGGCGCCATACACGCGGGAGCGGGTTGCGCGGGCGGCAGGGCGGTCATGAAGGCCGTGGAAGAGATGGGCCCCGAAGGCCCTTGCGGGGCGTACCCGGGCGGCGCGGGCAGGATGATGGTGCCGGCAATCCTCCAGAATGCCTCCCTGGCGATGGCCCTCGACTACGACGATTACCTGTTCCTCGGGCACACGGGCCACAGCGCCGTCTGCGTGCCGCTGGCGCTCGGCGAGACCCTGGGCGCGGACGCGCCCACCGCGCTTCTCGCCCAGGTCGCGGCCAACGAGGTGGGAGGGAGGCTCGGAGCCTCGGTGGTGCTGGGGCCGCACAACGGACAGATGTGGGCGCACGTTCACCTGCTCGGATCGGCGGCCGCCGCTTCGCGTCTTCTAGGCCTCGACGAAGAGAGGACCGCGGACGCCTTGAGCATCGCCCTGGCCGAACCGGTTTACTCGCTGTTCCCGGGGTTCATGGGGCCGCAGTCAAAGCTGCTGATCGCCTCGGTTCCCTCCATCACCGGCACCCTGGCCGCCCTCATGGCGGCGAAAGGCATGACCGGACCGCGGGCGATACTTGAGGACCCGCAGGGATTCTGGGCGCATTTCTCGTTCATGCCGCTTCCTTTCATGATGACGGGGCTCGGCAGCTCATGGGTGACCGATACGATCGCTTTCAAACCGTACCCGGGATGCGCCTACATCGACACCGCGATGGACGCGCTGTTCGACATCCTCGGGCGCTTCGAGCAGGAGAGAGGGCGCCCGGTGGAGCCTGCCGAGGTGAGGGAAGCGCGGGTGGAGGCGAGCCTTCTGACAATCGCCATGAACGCTATGGCGGGGGGCTACATGGACCCCTCGCGCCTGTCTCCGACCAATATCAACTTCTCGCTCTCGGTGAGCATAGCCATCGGGCTGCTGGCCGGGCGGCTTACCGGGGCCGAGCTTACTGACCCTTACCTCGAGGAGAACAGGCGGGAGATCCTGGCGCTGGCTTCGCGCGTGGAGATCGAGCACAGCGCGCGGCTGTCGGTGCGCTTCATACAGGCGATCGACGAGGCGGTGGACCTCGAGGCTATGCTGGCCGAACTGGACTGGCGCGGGCTTTTCAAGGCCAGGCACAGCCTGCGGTCTCATCTCAAGCAGGTCGCCACGATGGGGCCGAAGGATTTCGTCGATGCGTGGAAGAGCCTGGACATCGCGGACAAGACTTTCCTCAAGAGCCTGGTCTCCCTGAGCGGTTTCTTCGGCTCGCCGCCGGGGTACGACCTGGGTAGGAGCCGGCTGGAGGACCTCCGGATGCCGTTCGGCGCGCGCGTCAGCGTGACCCTGCGCGACGGGACGGTTCTCAGCGCGGAGAAGCACATACCAATGGGCGGGCCGGGCGATCCGGGCAGGCTCGACGTCGCGGCCGCCAAGTTCGTGCGGGAGGCTTCGCCGGCCCTCGGCGAGAAGAGGGCGCTCGAGGCCGTCGGTGTCATCAGGGCGTACGAGAGTTCCACGCTCGGCGGCATCAGGGAAGCGCTGACACCCGAGAGCTGAGGAGCGCGTGGGGGCGCGCTCGGGGTTCGGGAAGCGGAAGTCGCGGGCAAGGCGTTGCAAGCGGTACCTGCTCTTCGCCCGTGAGACTTAACAAACTAGACCTGACCCCGAACAGTTAAGGGTATGGGACGGAAGAAGTGGCAGATCGCTCTTGTGCTGAGGTTCTGGCGGCTTACCCACTGGGCGAAGCGGCTGGGCCGCGTGACGCCTTTCAGGCAGATGGCGGGGCCGGTGGCGGGCGAGAGGTCTTTCGCGGGATCGTTCATACCGGTTGATGAGTTCATCGAGGTGCCGCCGGGCGTCGTGGCCCCGCGCGACCTCGTGATCGACTGCATCAGGCGCGCCGGGCACCGGACGATAATCCACGAGTGCCCCTGCCGCGCGGGCGAGGGCTGCAGCAAGCATCCGATCGACCTGGGTTGCATTATGCTCGGGGAGGGCGCGCGCGACGTGGATGCGGGCGTGGGCAGGAGCGCGACCGTCGAAGAAGCCCTGGCGCACGTGGACAGGGCCCTCGAATCGGGACTGCTTCCGCTGATCGGCCACATCAGGATCGACAAGTACATCTTCGGGATAGGGGACTGGTCGCGGCTGCTTACCGTTTGCTTCTGCTGCCGCTGCTGCTGCGTGCTCCGCTCGGAGATGGGCGGCCTCGTGGATGCCTACCCTCGCAGCCTGGTGAAGCTCGAGGGGGTGCGCGTCGAGGTCGCGGATGGGTGCGTGGGGTGCGGCGAATGTGTACCGGTGTGCCCCGTCGACAACGTCATCCTCCAGGACGGAGTGGCCGTCATAGGGGACAAATGCCTGGGGTGCGGCACGTGCGCGAGGGCGTGTTCGCGTGGAATCATCAAAGTCACCATAGAACCCGGCGCGGCCTACGAGAGGGAGCTGCGCCGCAGGGTTGAATCGAGGGTGGATATCACCTGAAGGGCGGGCCGGGGGGACCGGATGCACGGGCGGATCCCGGACCGCCGCCCCGGGGTGGGGGCGTTCCGTCTTCACGCTGAGTACTACCTCAATCGCCGGGCGGTCCGTCTTCACGCGGAGTATTACACGGATCGCCGGGCGGGGTGTTTTGAAGGTCGAGAGCCGGGGCGATTGGCGGCCGGGGCGTCTTCACGCGTAACGCCGAGCCGATCGCCGGGGCGTGTCTCAGCCGCCGAGTTCCCGCAGACGATCGACGGTTTCCTGTATGAGCCAGTCGGGCGTGGA
>CAZAIS010000317.1:0-3778 GCA_964485255.1 uncultured Acidimicrobiales bacterium
TGAAACACTTGAGGCCAGATAGCACCCTCGTGTGGTCCGACGGCCAGCGGGATTATCTGACGTGGATTGAACTCGAACACAAACACAGCACCCTGACCGACGCCGTCGACAAAATCAAGAAGTACATACAGTTGAGCCGTGCCGGTTCGAGTCCCGGCAATACATACAAATTCGCGACCGGTCAAGAGTCGTTTCCCGTGTTGTTAGTGGTTGCCGTGAGAGGAAGCCAATTCGACAGCAATAATCAGGGCCAACTACCCGGCTTGAGGAGGTCAATCGTGGCCGGGACCCTCCAAGGCTGCGGGGGGGAAACACTGCCAGAAGTAGCCCGGCGAGTGGTAGTCGGACTGGGAACATTGGACGACATCAAGAACCGTAATGTCCTGTCGGATATATGGCAACCGGTTTTACAAGGCCGGGGGCTTACCGACCTCTATTCTCTCTATCAGCCACGGGGCTAAAGACCTCTCCACTCGTCTTCGCTGCCACTGAAAATCCCGACTCACCCTTTCATCAAGTGTCCCCGCAGGTATAGTGTCTCGCCGAGGGCTGAATCCGGACAGCAGAGTCCAAATGGGGCCTTTCGAGGGACAAGCAAGAGGGGGTGAGTTCCAGTTTGTGGCTTGCCTAAAGCATCGTGGTGGGCGTTAGGGGATTTGAACCCATGACCTCTGCCGTGTGAAGGCAGCGCTCTCCCGCTGAGCTAAACGCCCACGTTTCAGGGTGATACGTATTTTAACACAATGCCGGAGGGCGCTCGGGTGCTATCGGGCACTAAGCGCTTGCCGCACGAAATCTATGGACATCTGGGACTTCTTCGATACTTCCTCGGGGGTCAGGCCCCCGGCGGCGAGCCGCCTTACGAGGGCGTCCATGGGCTCCGCGACCTCGATGATGTTGCCGTCGGGGTCGTAGCAGCGGAAGGACATCTGTCCCCAAGGCTCCTCGTGAACGTCCTGGATAAAGCTCGCCCCGGCGTCCCGCAGTCTCGCGAAGGCGCCCGGGACGTCGTCGCTCTCGAAGTAGAGCTCGAATCCCCGCGTGCCGGTGGGCAGCTCGCCCGAGGCAAAGATGATCTCTCCGGCGCGCTTCGCCTCCCACAGACAGAGACCGCTCGAGTAGATGACGTTCTCGCCGAAGTCGTTCGCTACCGCCTGCTCGAGCATTCCTTCATAGAAGCGCCTGGAGACGGCAATGTCCTTCACCATGACGACCGGGTTCTCGAACGTGATGGTCATGGAGGCTCCTTTCGCGCCCGCGGGACGCCCCCCGGCCGCTCGGCTCGTCCTACTGCGCTACGCCTATTGAATCGTGCGCGGCCTGGCGAGGCAAGTCCGCCGAGTTCCAGTACATCGCCCGTTCGACTATCACCGGGACGTTGGAGGTGACGCGGGTGGAGACATCCCAGCCCCCAGGCACCGTTTCCGCGACGTTGACCGTTCGCCTGGTGTCGGGCTCGACAATGAGGGTCGGGCCCGTGACGGCCCCGTCGGGCGTCATGTAGGTGAGACTCACCGTGGCGCTGGACTGCCCGGGGTTCTGCACCAGCACCCATGTCTCGAAGGAACCCTGCGCGTTTACCCCCGTGCAACCCTCGGCCAGGCACCACGCGGCGGACCGTCCGGTAACGCCGACAGAGTCGGTGGCGGCCTGCCTTGCGAGCTTCGGCGCGCTCCAGTAGATCGCGCGCTCCGCGATGACCGGACGGTCGGAGGTGACCTTCGTCGACACGTCCCACGTCCCGGGAACCTTATCCGCCACGTTGACGCTCTCGCGCGACATCGCCGGCAGCGTGAGCGTCGGCCCTTCCACGGCTCCCTGGGGCGTCATGTAGGTGAGGCTCACGCTGGCGCTGGACTGCCCCGGGTTCTGCACCAGTACCCAGGTCTCGAAGGAACCCCGGGCGTCGGCGCCGGTGCTACCTTCCGCCAGGTACCAGGTCTGCGCGCCCGCCTGTACCCCTATCGAGTCGGTCGCGGCCTGGCGGTAGGCGGAGGCGGTGTTGAGGTACATCGACCTCTCGGCCACGACGGGGACGCTGGAGGTGACGCGCGTGGACACGCTCCAGCAGTTCGGGAGCGTCGCCGACACGTCAACGCTCTGCCTCGAGTAAGCGGCGAGGTCGAACGCGGGGCCGTCGACCGGACCCTCGGGCGTCATGTAAGTCAGCGCCACGGCCGCCGTCCTGCCGGACGGGTTCTGGACCAGGATCCAGGTCTCGAAAGCCCCGGAGGCGGCAAGGCCCGTGCAGCCCTCGGCGAGGTACCAGGTGTTCGCGGGCGAAGTTACGCCGATGGAGTCCGTGGCGGCCTGCCGGTAGCAGGTGGGGGCGTTCCAGTACACCGAGCGCTCCGCGATCACCGGACTCTCGGACGCCAGCATGGTGGAGACGCTCCATGTGCCGGGAACGTAGTCGGCCACCGACAGCGTCTGCCTGGAGTCGGGCGGTACACTCAGGACGGGGCCTTCCTGTGGGCCCTTGTCGGTCATGAAGGTGACCGCGACGTCGGCCGTGGTCTTTCCCGGGTTCTGTACCAGCACCCAGGTCTCGAACGCCCCCCTGCCGTCCGATCCGGTGCAACCCTCCGCCAGGTACCACGTGCGCGCCGCCGGCGCGGGGTTTTCGATCGTGAAGCTCACGCCGTTCGACGTCCCCTGCGGGGTTACAACGCGCAGGTAACCTGTCATGGCGAGCCCCGGGACGCGCACCCTGACGCGCGTGTCGGTCCACGACAAGTACGATGAGGCTTCCACGCCCGCGAACGAGACGTACGAGTCCTCTCCGGGGCCCCCGAAGCTCAGCCCGTCGATCGTCACTGTGTCCCCGGGTGACCCGGCCTCCGGGCTCACCCGGGAGATGTATGGAGTGCTGCACTCGTGAATGGAGCCGTCCGCGGCTCCGGCGAAGACCGTGCTCGGCGAGCCTCCCGAAGCGGCGATCGATGTATACTGTTGCTCAGGCAGGTTCGCGCTGATGTCGGCCCAAGTCGTCCCTCCGTCGTAGCTCGCGTAAATACCGGTGCCGGTCGCCGCGTACGCGGTGGGCGAGGAAGTGGTGACGCACATCGCGTGGACGACCTCCCCGGCCGGGATCCCGGTCGATGACGCGGCCCATGACCCCCCGCCGTCGTTGGACCTGTATATGGGGCTCAACCCGGCCGCGACGGTATCAGTCCCCACGAGCACGGGACCGCCGTTGGGGAACACGGCGACGGCGGTCGCGTGTATCGGCACACCGGACGGGATAGCCCCGCAGTCCGCCCAGGACGCCCCTCCATCCGCGCTGGAGGCCAGCGGGGTAGCGGACACGGCCTGCCTGGCCGCGTAGAAGATGTCCGGTCCGGTCGGGTCACCCGCCGCTATCGACCACGTCTCGGCGGTCCCGGCGGACGGAGTCCATGTTTCCCCGGAGTCCAGGCTGTAGGAAGGCGGGCGGTCCTCGCCGGGACCGCCGGTGGCCGCTACGAGGTTGGCCGGGTTGCTCCCGACGTCAATATCTCCTGCCGGCTCGGCGAGGCCGCCGACGCGCCGCCAGGAGGCGCCGGCGCCGCTCCGGTAGACGTTGCGGCCCGAGTCCAGCGCGTAGAAAAGGTCTGCAGGGGTCCCCGACCCGGCGAGGGCGAGAAACGCCGCCCCCCCCGTTGAAGGAGTCGCCTGCCAGTTCGCGCCGCCGTCTGCACTTGAGTAAAGGAAGGACGATCCTTCCACGACCGCGCTCACCTTCCTCGGGTTCCCGGCCGCCACCCGCAGCGATGCGATCGGCGAAGCTGCGCCCGGG
>CAZAIS010000318.1:0-3774 GCA_964485255.1 uncultured Acidimicrobiales bacterium
GTTCTGGTAGTTCGCATTGTCAAGGATGCCCGCCTGGACCATGGCGAAGATGTCCACCGTTCCCATTTTTCCTTCCTGGACCGTAAAACCGACCTTCTCGAGCGTGCTCTTGACTTCGCTCGCCGAGCCCGGCTTCGACTCGCCGCAGGAGACGGCAATAACGCCGGCGCAGAGCAGCAGGAAGACTGCGAGCAATAGAGTGACCTTCGATTTCATCTCGAACCTCCCGTCACGGTGTGAGTCAGCGCCTAATATACGGATCTCCGGATACAAGTCTATCAAGGACGCCTTCAACGCGGCGCTCGACGGCTGTTCCCTCGAGGACGCCAACCGCATTGAGGACCGCGGCCAGGCGCCAATCCCGCGGGTCACGCTTCCTACGGGGGACCCACGTAGAACACCTAATTCTGACGGGAGCGTAGCGCGCCGTCGGGCAGACGGCCGCGCGTACCGGACGGGGTGTTCGCGCCCGCGTGAAACCGGGTAGAATGCTCCTGAGGAAGAGGCGCGGAGGCGCGCGTCGCTACGACAGGGGGCTTTCATGACTGTTAATCCGGACATATTCAAGGCGTACGACGTGAGGGGGACCTACCCGGACCAGCTCAACGAGGAGGCGTTTCACTCGATCGGGCGGGCCTATGCGGCTTTCCTGGGGGAGAGCCGCGTGGTAATAGGGCGCGACATGCGCCTCTCGGGCCCGGCGCTCTCCAAAGCGTTCACGGCAGGCTTGAACGAGCAGGGCGCGGACGTCACCGACATCGGCCTGTGCTCGACCGACGAGCTCTACTTCGCCTCCGGCCGCCTGGACCTGCCGGGCGCGATGTTCACCGCCTCCCACAACCCCAGGGAGTACAACGGGCTGAAGCTTTGCCGGCGCGAGGCGCGCCCCATCAGCATAGACACCGGTCTCGCTGAGATACGCGACATGGCCCTATCCGGCCGGTTCCCGGCCCCCGCGCGCGTTGGAACGGTCGAGGAGACCTCGATGCTGGAGCAGTACGTCGATCACGTGACGGGCTTTATCGACATCGACCGGATCGGGCCGCTCAAGGTCGTGGTGGACGCCGGCAACGGGATGGCCGGCCTTATCATCCCGCCGATATTCGACAGGCTGCCCTGCGAGCTGGTCCCGCGCTGCTTCGAGCTGGACGGTTCCTTTCCCCACCACCAGCCGAGCCCCATCGAGCCGGAGAACATCAAGCTGCTTTCGGGGTGGGTGCTGGAGGCGGACGCGGACATCGGGATGGCGTTCGACGGGGACGCCGACCGCTGCTTCCTGGTTGACGACAAGGGCATGCCGATAAGCGGCGCGGTCACCAACGCTCTCATCTGCAGGCGCATTCTTCAGAGGCACCCCGGCGAGAAGATAATCTATAACGTAATCAACTCCTGGGTGGTCCCCGAGACCATCGAGGAATACGGCGGCATCCCTATCCGCGAGCGCGTCGGCCACTCCTTCATAAAACAGACCATGCTCGAGACAGGCGCGATCTACGCGGGCGAGCATTCAGGCCACTATTACTTCCGCGACAACTACCGGGCCGACTCGGGAATCATCGCGGGGCTCATCGTCCTGGAGATTATGAGCATGGAGGGACGGCCGCTGTCCGAGATCCTCGAGCCTTTCAAGAAGTACGCGGCCTCCGGGGAGATCAACAGCGAGGTCGCGGACAAGCAGGCGAAGCTCGATGAGCTGGCGGAGCGGTACTCCGATGGAAAGCAGGACTTCCTGGACGGCATCACCGTAGAGTACCGGGACTGGTGGTTCAACGTGCGTCCCTCCAACACCGAGCCGCTCCTGCGCCTGAACGTGGAGGCGAGGAAGCCCCGGCTGTTGGAGGAGAAGCGCGACGAGCTGCTCTCGGTCATCAGGGCTTGAAACGCCGGGGCCGCCTGGTCTCGCGGGGGCGCGCGAAGGGTCGCGCCCCGCGGCGGCGGCCGAGCCGCCGACGCACATCCGGACTCACCCGCCCGCCAGGTCCCTCCGGCCGAAGGCTGCCGCTCCGATAAAGCATGCGATCCCCGCGATCGACACTATCGCCGCCGCGGCCAACCATGCCGGGTCCTTCGCCGGCGCCATCGCGACATGGTGCAGCAGAGAGGTGTCAAGGAGCCGGCGGTTCAGTTTCAGGATGGGCCCGAGCATTTCGAGCAAAAAACACCAGCCTATGATCGCGTAGAGAACGACGGAGGTCCAGCGGGGCTTGAGCCCAAGTACCAGGACACCGATCCCCAGCATGAACGCCGCGGGGATTGACGCGTTCACCCCGGCCGCCACCATCCTGCCGAACGGTATCCCGACGTGCTGTATCGCCATTCCAAGCCAGCACGTAACGCCGCTCGAGACGCCGGCGAGGAGCACGGACGCGGCTGCGACCGCCAGTCTTGCGGCGAGCCAGCGCGTCCTGGAGACAGGCCGGACGAGCAGGTTGTCGAGGTAGCCCTCCGCCTCGTCCTCGCGGATCGAGTTAATGCAGGATGCCGCCATCGCCATGAGGACGGCCATGAACATCAGGAAGACGTTCCCCAGGTAGGCGGTGGCCCCCCCGGCGCTGTTGCCGGTGATGCCCTCGAGCAGCGTCCTGGCGGTATCCGAAGCGGCCATGGCCTCGCCGGCTGCTTTGGAGACGGCGCCCATGCAGAAACCCGCCCCGGCCAGCGAGATCACCCAGCCGAAGAGCGCGTTCCGGGTCTCACGCGACGTGAGACCAAGGAGCGAGCCCAGAGTCCGGGTCCGCGGCTTGCGCGAGTCACTGTCCCGCACCAGGCTGGCGCCGAGGTCGCGTTTGCCGGCAATGTACACAGTCGCCCCGCAGAAAAGCGCGACAAGGCCGAGGATGGGCAGAAGCCACAGAGGCCGTGTCCCGGTTAGCGGTCGGAGGTTGAATATCCATCCCAGGGGGCTCAAGTGCCTGAGCCAGTCAACACCGGGTACCGCGTCGCCGATCGCCCGGAGGAAGAACGAGACTCCGAGGAAGGCCGCCGCGATTCCGGCGGCGCTCCGGCGGGTGGGCGCGAGCTGACTCGCCAGCGCTCCCACCGACATGAAGACTGCGGCGCTCAGGATCAGAGCGAACGAGTAGAACAGTATGGAGCTCACCCCAAAACGCGCTTCGCCCGCGTTGCCGACGATTCCCGTGACCGTTGCGATGATCGCGAACACGACGAACAGCCCCGTCCCCAGGCCGGCCATGTTGTTCAAGGCCGCGCGCCTCGGTGTCGTCTGCCCGGAGAGAAAGAGTTCGGTCCTGCCCGCTTCCTCTTCGCCGCGGAACTGCTTCGTAGCGACCGCGAGACCCCAGACGGCTCCCACGACAATTAGTATTCCCAGGGTTCGCCAGGCCGTGAATCCTCTGACGGTATCGATCCGGTGCGCGACCCCGAAGAGCGCCCGCAGGCCCGCGTTGTTCCCGAACGTCCGGGCCCATGACTGGCGCATGGACGGCGTATTGTACATCCTGATGAAACCGTAGATGGTCGAGCCCGCGTACGCGGCGAAGACGCAACCTAGTATAGCGGCGTTCCCGCGGATGCCGTGACTGACGAACCTCGCGATGACGGTCCCCGGGGAGCGGTATCGCTCCAGAGCCGCCCGCGGGCCGCCCGCCGCGGCGCTTTCAGCCCGCATGCCCCGTCTCCTCCGCGTCCGCCTCTTCCCCGTAAAGTGACAGGAAGAGCTCCTCCAGCGAGGGCTCGCGCACCAGCAGGGTGCTCGGCCTTCGCGCCGCCAGCACCGAGAGCACGGGGGCGATGTCCCCGCGGACCTGGAACCTC
>CAZAIS010000319.1:0-3772 GCA_964485255.1 uncultured Acidimicrobiales bacterium
CTACTCGTTGATCTTGATGACCCTGCCCGCGCCAACCGTGCGCCCACCCTCGCGGATGGTGAAGCGCTGTCCCTCGTCCATGGCGATGGGGGTTATGAGCTCGACATCCATCTCGGTGTTGTCGCCGGGCATCACCATCTCGACGCCCTCGGGGAGCACGATCGAGCCGGTAACGTCGGTGGTGCGGAAGTAGAACTGGGGGCGGTACCCGCTGAAGAACGGGGTGTGCCTGCCGCCCTCCTCCTTGGACAGGACGTACACCTGGCCCCGGAACTTGGTGTGTGGGGTGATCGAACCCGGCTTCGCCACCACCTGGCCGCGCTCTATCTCGTCGCGGCCTATGCCCCTGAGCAGGAGGCCCACGTTGTCCCCGGCCTGTCCCTCGTCGAGGATCTTGCGGAACATCTCCACGCCGGTGCAGACCGTCTTGCGGGTCTCGGCCGTCATGCCCACTATCTCCACCTCGTCGCCGGTGTGGATCGTCCCCGACTCTATCCTGCCCGTGGCAACGGTCCCGCGGCCGGTTATGGAGAACACGTCCTCCACCGCCATGCTGAAGGGCTTGTCGATGTCGCGCTCGGGGGTGGGGATGTAGTCGTCCACCGCGTCCATGAGGTCCATGATGGGCTTGCACCACTCGCAGTCGTCCTTGGCGCAGGAGCACTCCAGGGCCTTGAGCGCGCTGCCGGTGATGACCGGTATGTCGTCCCCCGGGAACTCGTACTCGGTGAGCAGCTCGCGGACCTCCAGCTCGACCAGCTCGAGGAGCTCGGGGTCGTCCACCATGTCCGATTTGTTGAGGAAGACCACCATGGAGGGGACCTCCACCTGGCGGGCCAGCAGGATGTGCTCGCGCGTCTGGGGCATGGGCCCGTCGGCGGCCGATACCACCAGGATCGCCCCGTCCATCTGGGCGGCGCCGGTGATCATGTTCTTGATGTAGTCGGCGTGGCCCGGGCAGTCCACGTGGGCGTAGTGGCGGTTGGCCGTCTCGTACTCCACGTGCGCGATGGCTATGGTGATGCCGCGTTCCTTCTCCTCGGGGGCGTTATCGATCGAGTCGAAGGACCTTACCTCGACGTTCTCGCCCTTCTCGTGGAGAACCTTGGTGATGGCGGCCGTCAGCATCGTCTTGCCGTGGTCCACGTGACCGATCGTACCGACGTTGACGTGCGGCTTCGTCCTCTCGAACTTCTCCTTGGCCATGGCCCCTCCCTAATGTCCCTTGGCTCTGGCGATTATCTCCTTGGCGATCCCCGATGGAACCTCCGCGTAAGCATGAAAGTCCATGTAGTGCGTGGCCCTGCCCTGCGTGAGCGAACGGAGGTCCGTCGCGTAGCCGAACGTCTCGGCCAGGGGCACCAGCACGTCGATGCGCTGACGCCCGGCGTGATGCTCCACTCCCTCGAGCCTTCCCCTCCTGCCGTTCACATCGGAGATTACCTCGCCGACGTATTCGTCCGGTACGTTGATCTCCATCCTCATGACGGGCTCCAGCAAGACCGGCTTGTCCGCCTTTACGGCGTTCTTGAGAGCCATGGAAGCGGCCACCTTGAAGGCGATTTCCGAGGAATCGACCGGATGGAACGACCCGTCCACGAGCTCGGCCTTGAAGTCGACCAGCGGGAAACCCGCGAGCACGCCGGCGGTAGACGCTTCCTTTATGCCGCGGTCCACCGCGGGGATGTATTCCCTGGGAATCTCCCCCCCGTGAATCTTGCTCTCGAAGGAGTATCCCTCGCCCCGCTTCGCGGGAATAATATTCAGGACTACGTCTCCGTACTGCCCGCGCCCGCCGGTCTGCTTGACGAAGCGGGCCCTCATACCCATCACGGGGCTCTTGATCGTCTCCCGGTAGGAGACCTGCGGCTTGCCTACGTTCGCGTCCACCTGGAACTCGCGGAGCAGCCTGTCCACGACGACCTCCAGGTGCAGCTCGCCCATTCCGCTTATAATCGTTTGCCCGCTGTCCTCGTCGTACTCCACGCGGAAGGTCGGGTCCTCGTCGGAGAGCCTTCCCAGCGATTCGGTCAGCTTGTCCTGGTCCATCTTGGTCTTGGGCTCTATCGCCACACCGATGACCGGCTGGGGAAACGTCATGGGCTCGAGCAGGATCGGGTGGGAAGGATCGCAGATCGTGTCGCCGGTGGTCGTCTTCTTCAGCCCTACCCCGGCGACGATGTCCCCCGCGCAGGCGACCTTGACGTCCTCGCGGTGGTTGGCGTGCATCCTGAGGATGCGGCCGATTCGCTCCTTGTGGCCGCGCGTCGAGTTGAGGACGAAAGTGCCCGTGTCCAGCGTCCCTGAGTACACCCGGAAATACGTCAGCTTCCCCACGTAAGGATCGGATATGATCTTGAAAGCGAGGGCGGCGAACGGAGCGCCGTCGGAGGCTTGTCTTGTTTCCTCCTCGTGCGAGAAGGTGTTCTCACCCACGATGGGCGGCACGTCCAGCGGCGAAGGCAGGTATTCCGCTATCGCTTCCAGAAGCGGCTGTAGGCCCCGGTTCCTGAGCGCCGTGCCGCACAGCACGGGCACCACCTTGGCGGCGAGTGTCCCACGCCTGATGGCCCTACGTATCACCTCCGGCTCGACCGGGGTGTTCTCTATGTAAGCGTGAAGGACATCCGAGTCGAAATCGGCGATCTTCTCAAGCATTACGTGGTGCGCCGCCTGCGCCCTCTCGAGCATGTCACCCGGTATGTCCTCGTATCCCCACTCCTCGCCCAGCTCATCGTGCCAGACTACATACTGCATCCTTACGAGGTCTATCACGCCGCAGAAAGTCTCCTCGATTCCAACCGGTATCTGTATCGGGACGGGCTTCGCGTCCAGCCTCTCCTCGATCATCTGCACTGACCTGTCGAAGCTTGCCCCTACCCTGTCCATCTTGTTTATGAAACACATTCGCGGCACTTCGTACTTGTCCGCCTGCCTCCACACAGTCTCGGTCTGGGGCTCCACTCCCTCCACCGCGTCGAAAACGGCTACCGCTCCGTCCAGTACGCGGAGCGATCTCTCGACTTCGATGGTAAAGTCCACGTGTCCGGGCGTATCAATAATGTTGATACGGGTGCCTTCCCACTCGCATGAGGTGGCCGCCGACGTTATGGTGATGCCGCGTTCCTGCTCCTGGACCATCCAGTCCATGACCGCGGCCCCGTCGTGCACCTCTCCCATCTTGTAGGTCTTGCCGGTGTAGTAGAGGATGCGCTCGGTCGTCGTGGTCTTGCCGGCGTCGATGTGCGCCATTATCCCGATATTCCTGACGTTCTCCAGCGAGAAGTCACGTTCCACCCCATCGTTCGCCTCGGCCGTGGGATTACTCCTTTTCTTGAGATCCGCGCAGTTCATGCGTCCTTACCACCGGTAGTGCGCGAAGGCCTTGTTGGCCTCGGCCATGCGGTGCAGGTCCTCCTTCTTCTTCACGGAGTGCCCCGTGCGGTTGGCCGCGTCGAGGACCTCGCCCGCCAGTCGCTCGGCCATGCTCTTCTCGCGTCGCTGCCTGGAGAAGTTGACGATCCAGCGGACCGCCAGGGTACGGCTGCGGCGCGTCTTCACCTCTACCGGCACCTGGTAGGTAGCACCGCCCACGCGGCGGGACCTTACCTCCAGCAGGGGACGGACGTTCTCGACAGCCTTCTGCAGCACCTGAACGGGGTCCACGCCCTCTCTCTGCCCGATGATGTTCAAGGCGCCGTAGACGATCCTCTCCGAGGTGCTCTTCTTGCCGTCGAGCATTATCCTGTTTATGAACTGAGCCACCAGGACG
>CAZAIS010000320.1:0-3772 GCA_964485255.1 uncultured Acidimicrobiales bacterium
GCCAAGAGCGACCTCTGGATGCAGGTGATCGCCGATGTCACGTCGAGACGCGTGGAGGCGGTAGACAACCCCCAGGAGGCGGGCGCCCTCGGGTGCGCGCTGGCCGTTGCCGTAGCGCTCGGTGTCTACCCCTGCTACAAGGACATCAAGAAGGTCGTGAAGGTTCGCGGGAGCTTCCTCCCGGACAGGGCCAGGGGCGAGGAATACACCAGGCTGTACCGCAATTTCAGGGGACTGTACCCGGCCCTGTCCAGGGCGGGCCGGGACCTCAACCGCTGAACCCTTACGGGGGAACGGGGCGGTACCGTTCATTCCCTCCAGTACTCGGGCCTGTCCAGGGCGTCCGCGCAGACGACTTTTCCCTGGAGGGAACCGATCGCCCCGGGCTTAAGAGCCTGGACCATCCAGGCGTCCGCGTCCTCTTCGGGGATGGGATAAGGGGCCTCGAATCCCAGGGGTCGGGCTGGCTCGAACCCGTGGCGAGGGTAGTAACGGGGATCCCCGAGGACGAACACCAGGTCCACCCCCCAGGCCGATATCAGCTCCAGGCCGCTCCTGACGAGCCTGGTGCCGACCCCCTGCTTCTGCGCGGCGGGAACTACCGCGAGGGGCGCCAGGATCGCGACCCTGGCCGCCGGGTCGTCCGCCAGGAACGCCGTGGTGAAAAGGACGTGCCCCACGGCCCGGTCTCCATCGAAGGCCACCAGGGACAGCAGCGGCAGCGCGGTGGGGTCATCCAGCAGATTCCGCACCAGACCGGCCTCGTCGTCCTCGCCGAACGCCTCTCGCTCGACCGACAGAACGTCCTCCAGGTCGGTGCCCGTTGCTTCGCGTATGTTCATTCAACCTCCACGGCCGTGTTTGGCGGGCATCCTTTATGCGGGCGTACCCGCGACTGTCCAGGGCGATAATCATAACCCGAAATCGCGGTTTCTTCCCGGCGCCGTCGCTGTCCCGAGCGCACGCGAGCTTATCTGCGGGCGGGAGCCACCCGGGCTCCCGCGCGCCGGCGGCGTCACGGAACCCTCGATTTACTAAGTGATCTATCGTTAGACGGGCCTTTATATCCCTTTACATCTTGACATATCGACTTACCGCGTGTTACTCTTCATTCCCCTGTAGGCAGGGCTCCAAATCAGGCGGTAAAATGGATTCGGCGACGGTAAGCTCCAAGTACCAGGTTGTAATTCCCAGGAAGGCAAGGGAAGTACTCGGTATCAAGGCGGGGGACAAGCTGATATTCGACTACCGGGAGGGAGCCGTAGTGCTGCTGGTCAGGCCGGCGGACTTCGTCGATTTCATGCGGGGGCTGGGCGCGGAGGTCTGGCGCGACGTGGACCCGGCCGCCTACCTTGCCGGGGAGCGCGAGTCGTGAGAGTGAAGAAGCTCAAGAAAGACCTTGCGGAGCACTCCGTTATCGGAATCGACACCGGCGTCTTCATACGCCACTTCCAGGGCGGTGACCCCTCGGAGCTGACCTCCACGGTGCTCCGGGAGGTCCAGGACGGATCGACCGCCGGCATAGTCTCTTCGATAAGCCTGGGGGAGCTCATGGTGAAGCCGCTGCAGGCGGGCGAAGACGACCTGGCGGACCTGTACCGCGTCCTGATACACGAGATGCCGAACCTCCATACGGTTTCGGTCGATCCGCAGATAGCGTCGAGGGCCGCCGAGATACGCGCTTCGCAGAAGGTGGGGGCGACGAACAGCCTGGTCCTCGCCACCGCCATCCGGTCGGGCGCGACCGCGTTCGTCACCAGCGAGAGAGGATTGGGTCAAGTGAACGGCATGAAGGTGATGGTGCTGGATGAATACATGTAACACGCGAAGCATCAGGAATATCGTGCTCATAGAGCCGAAGGCCCCGGGTTTCCACGTCTTCTCTCGATACAAGCTGCCCAGGCTGGGTTTGCCGTTGCTGGGCGCCGTGCTGGAGCAGGAGCTCGGCGCGTCGGTGAAGATCTACTTCCAGGAGTGCGCGAAGATCGATTGGGACGAGGTGGAGAAGGCGGACCTCGTGGGGATATCCACCATAACCTCCACGGCCCCGGCCGCCTACGATCTTGTCGAGCGCGTCAAGAGGACCTGTGACGCCTACGTGATAATGGGCGGGGCGCACGTGACTTTTCTCCCCGACGAAGCACTCCAAAAAGGCGCCGATTTCGTGATCAGGGGCGAGGGCGAAGAATCCCTGGTGGAGCTGATCAGGTACCTGTCCGGGGAGGGAGGCTCGATCGAGGACATCGGGGGCCTCTCGTACATCGAGGACGGTGAGGTCAGGAGCAACCCCGAGCGCGAGTGGATAAGGGACCTGTCGTCGCTGCCCTGGCCCAGGCTGTCTCTTATACAGGGTTTCGAGAAGCGCGCCATCATACCGATAATGACCTCCAGGGGCTGTCCCTTCAACTGCAAGTTCTGTACGGTAACCTCCCTCTTCGGCCGGAAGTATCGCTTCAGGGAAACGGACGACGTGATGGCGGAGCTCGAGTCGCTGTACGCGCTATACCCCAAGGCGATCTACTTCTTCTACGACGACAACTTCACGGCGAAGCCGGAGCACACCAAGGAACTGCTGCGGCGAATGAAGGAGAAGGGCATCACGCCGCGCTGGACGGCACAGGCGCGGGTGGACGTCGTCAACGACGAAGAGCTGATGCAACTGATGGAAGATACCGGATGTCTGTTCCTGTACCTGGGATTGGAGTCCGCGAACCCCGAGACGCTGAAGGCCTTCAGGAAGTCCCAGACGGTCGAGGATATCGAGCGCGCGGTGGAGATCATCCACAAGCACAAGATCAAGATCCACGGCATGTTCGTGATGGGCTCTGACGAGGACGACAAGGAGAGCATACGCGAGACCGTGCGCTTCGCCAAGAGGACGGGCATCGACACGGTCCAGTTCATGATACTGACACCGATCCCCGGCTCGGAGACCTACGATGATATGTGTCGCGAGGGGCGCATCTTCGTGCACGACTGGACCAAGTTCAGCGGCCAGCACGTGGTTTTCCGCCCCAAGAAGATGGCGCCCTACAAGCTGCAGAAAGAGGCCGGCATCAAGGCCACCAGGTCGTTCTACTCAATCGCCCAGTGCTGGAAGCTCGGTTTCATGTTCAGGTGGCGTGACATGGCGATCAGGATCTACGGACACCGCACGCTTACCAAGTGGAAGAACCGTAACCGCTACTGGCTCTCTGAGCTCAAGCACCGCTACAAGGCTGAACGCGCGCATCGCCTGCAACAGCTTCGAGACTTCGAGGAGACCGGCACCGCGCCGGCGGAGTCGGCGGGCCTCTACGACGGCGCTGACGCGAACGAGACCGCCGACACGCGGGCATGACATCCGCCCCGCGGCCGCGTCGAAGCCTTGCCGCGCGCCGGATCTCTAGCACTTAGCCCACGGCGGCGCTTGACCGGGGCGGGGCGAACGCTCGGCCCGTGGCCGTCACTCCCGCGAGCGCTTTACGATATCATCTTCACCTGGACCGTCGAGACGAGCGAATGGAGGAAAGGTGCCTGGAGATTCTGAGCTTCTGATTGAGATGCGTGACGGCGTGGCGGCGCTGACGCTCAACCGGCCCGAGAAGGGCAACGCCCTGACCGCGCGGCTGCTCGAGTCGCTGGCGGGGGCACTGGAGGACCTCGAGCGCGACGGTGGGGCGCGGTGCGTTGTCCTGCGAGGCGCGGGAGAGAAGGCGTTCTCGGTGGGCATGGACCTCACGGCGATGGCGGTATCCGACCCGGAGCAGAACCAGCGGCTCCTGGGGGCCGG
>CAZAIS010000321.1:0-3743 GCA_964485255.1 uncultured Acidimicrobiales bacterium
GGACGACTACCTGATGGAGAAGGTCGCCGGCTTCTCCAGGGTGTCGGTGGGGCCCGAGAGGATCGTCAGGTACATGCTCACGAGGGAGACGGAGGTGGCCATGCTGAGGATCATCTTCGTCGGAAAACTGAACTCGCTGTCTCCGGCGGTCATCGAGACCCGGCTGCCGCTGGGGTACCTGAGGGCAAGGTCGGGTTAGCGCCATGAGGATTGCCGCCATCGGCCCGCCAGGCTCCGTGCTGGGTTTCAAGGCGCTCGGGGTCGAGGTCTTCGAGGTCGAACGGCCCGGGGAGGCCCGGGAGGTCTGGGGCACGCTCAAGGCGGACAGGTACGCGGTCATCTTCGTAACCGAGGACCTGCTCGAAGCGCTCGCGGACCTTATCGAGACGTACGGCTCGAGGACGTACCCGGTCGTGACCTCCATACCCACGGTCTCGGGCAGCGGAGGCGCGGCCGTGGCGCGGCTGAAGGCACTTGTCGAGAAAGCCGTGGGATCGGACATGGCTCTCGGCGATTGAGCGCTCTTTTGAGCTGAGAGGAACCGTGATGGCAGAAGGGCAGGCAGGATACGTCGTGAAGGTCGCCGGGCCCCTGGTCGTGGCGAAAGGCCTGGAGGAACCCAGGATGTACGACCTCGTCCGGGTGGGGCCGGAGAGGCTCATGGGGGAGGTAATCGAGCTGAGGGGTGACGAGGCGTCCATACAGGTCTACGAGGAGACGGACGGCCTGGGACCGGGCGAGCCCGTCGTCTCGACGGGCATGTCGCTCTCGGTCGAGCTGGGGCCGGGGCTTCTGGGCTCCATATACGACGGTGTCCAGCGGCCGCTGGACGCGATCATGGATTCCTCGGGCAGCTTCATCGCCAGGGGCATGGAGATGCCGGGCCTCGACCGCGCGAAGCTCTGGGACTTCGTCCCGGAGGTCGCGGCGGGCGACACCGTCGCCGAAGGGGACGTCCTCGGCCGGGTCCAGGAGACGCCCGTGGTGGAGCATCGCGTGCTCGTCCCGCCCGGGATCGGCGGCAGGATAGTATCGATCGAGAGCGGCCCGCACACGGTCGCTGACGTGATCGCCGTCGTCGCCGAAGGCGACGGGTCCACGGAGCTGACGATGATGCAGCGCTGGCCGGTACGCGTGCCTAGGCCGCACGTGAAGAAGTTCGCTCCCCGCGACCCCATGACGACGGGGCAGAGGGTGATAGACACCTTTTTCCCGGTGGCCAAGGGCGGGACCGCGTGCGTGCCCGGCCCGTTCGGCAGCGGAAAGACCGTCGTGCAGCACGAGATAGCCAAGTGGGCGGACGCGGACATAATACTCTTCATCGGCTGCGGCGAGCGCGGGAACGAGATGACCGAGGTGCTCATGGAGTTTCCCGAGCTCATAGACCCGCACTCAGGTGAGCCGCTCATGAAGAGAACAGTGCTCATAGCCAACACCAGCAACATGCCGGTGGCCGCGCGCGAGGCTTCGGTGTACACGGGAATGACCATCGCGGAGTACTTCAGGGACATGGGCTACCAGGTGGCCCTCCAGGCGGATTCAACCAGCCGCTGGGCCGAGGCGCTGCGGGAGATAAGCGGCAGGCTCGAGGAGATGCCGGGCGAGGAAGGGTACCCGGCGTACCTGGGGTCCCGCCTCGCCGCTTTCTACGAGCGGGCCGGCCTCGTCAGGTGCCTGGGAAAGGGCCGCAGGACCGGCTCCGTTACGGTGGTGGGGTCGGTTTCTCCCCCGGGCGGCGACCTGTCCGAGCCGGTGACGCAGGGGACCTTGAGGGTCGTCAAGGTGTTCTGGGGGCTCGACGACAAGCTGGCCTTCCGGAGGCATTTCCCGGCCATCAACTGGCTGCTGAGCTACTCGCTCTACATCGACGCCGTCTCCAAGAGCTGGGTCGAGCTCGCAGGCCCCGACTTCAAGGAGATACGGGCACAGGCCTTGAGCCTTCTCCAGCAGGAGGCCGAACTGGAGGAGATAGTCAGGCTGGTGGGCATCGAGGCGCTCTCGAGTTCGGAGCGCCTGGTGATGGAGAGCGCGAAATCGATACGCGAGGACTTCCTGCAGCAGAACGCGTTCGACGAGATAGACACGTACACCTCGCTCGAGAAGCAGTACCTTCTCTTGAAGCTGGTGATGACGCTGCACAACGAGTCGAGGGCCGCCCTCGAGGCCGGGGCCGACGTCGCCGCGATCGCCGAGAGCCCGGTGCGAGCCAGGGTGGCGAAGGCGAAGTTCATCAGGGAGGAGAAGCTCGACGGGTTCGAGGCCCTGCAGTACGAGGTGTTCAGGGCAATGAAGGAATTGACGCCGAAAGAGGAGCCGAGGCTGCCCGGACGGTAGAAGCCGGCCGGGGCACCCGCCGGTTATACGGAGGACGCAGATGGCGGTAATCGATTACATGACCGTGCGGGACATAGTAGGCCCGCTCCTTCTCGTCTCGGACGTGGAGGGGGCGAAGTACGGCGAGCTCGTCGAGATCGAGTTCCCGGACGGCCGGACGGGCCTGGGCAACGTGCTCGAGGTCTCCGGGCAGGACGTGCTCGTCCAGTCGTTCGAGGGGACCAGGGGCTTGAACGTCAGCAAGACGCGCGTGCGCTTCCGGGGACGCGGCATGGAGCTCCCGGTCTCCAGGGACATCCTGGGAAGGGTCTTCGACGGGCTGGGGCGCCCCGCCGACAACGGACCCGAGATAGTCCCGGAGAAGCGCCTCGGCATCAACGGCAGCCCCATCAACCCCGTCGCCAGGGACTACCCCTCGGACTTCATCCAGACCGGCATATCGTCCATCGACGGGCTCAACCCGCTGGTCAGGGGCCAGAAGCTCCCGATATTCTCCGGCGCCGGCCTTCCCCACTCGCGGCTCGCCGCGCAGATAGCCAGGCAGAGCACGGTCCTGGGCAAGAGCGAGGAGTTCTCGGTGGTCTTCGCGGCCATGGGCATCACCTTCGAGGAGGCGGAGTTCTTTTCCAGCGAGCTGCGCAAGACCGCCTCGATAGAGCGCTCGGTGATGTTCATCAACCTGGCCGACCAGCCCGCCGTCGAGCGTATCGCCACGCCCCGGACGGCGCTGACCGCGGCCGAGTACCTGGCCTTCGACCTGGGGATGCACGTGCTGGTCGTGCTCACCGACATGACGTACTACTGCGAGGCGCTCAGGGAGGTCTCCGCCGCCCGCAAGGAGGTGCCAGGGAGGCGCGGGTACCCGGGTTACCTCTACACGGACCTCTCGACGATCTACGAGCGGGCCGGCCGGATCAAGGGCGAGCCCGGGTCGATAACCCAGATCCCGATACTCAGCATGCCCGAGGACGACAAGACGCACCCGATACCGGACCTCACCGGCTACATCACCGAGGGCCAGATCATCCTCAGCAGGGAGCTTCACCGCCGCGGGATATACCCCCCGATCGATATACTCCCTTCCCTGTCCCGCCTCAAGGAGAAGGGGATCGGGGAGGGCAAGACGCGTGACGACCACTCGGACCTCTCCAACCAGCTTTTCAGCTCTTACGCCAGGGGCAAGGAGGCAAAGGAGCTCGCGGTGATCCTGGGCGAAGCGGCCCTCAGCAGTGAGGACAGGCTGTTCGCCGAGTTCTCCGACGAGTTCGAGGAGCGGTTCATCCGGCAGGGTGAGTTCGAGGACCGCGGCATCAAGGAAACGCTCGACCTGGGCTGGGAGCTGCTGCGGATCCTTCCCCGCACGCAGCTCAAGCGAGTCAAGGAAGCCCAGATCGAGAAGTACATGAAGA
>CAZAIS010000322.1:0-3742 GCA_964485255.1 uncultured Acidimicrobiales bacterium
CTGGGACGCACCGGGCACGCCGCGGAACCGATGGAGAGCGCTAGGGTCAAGATCCTGGAGCTTCACGAGATTGGAGCGGACGCCATGGTGGTGGTCTGCCCGGCCTGCTTCGGCCAGTTCGAAACCCAGCAGATCGTCATGCAGAAGGACATGGACGCCCCCGGCATCCCGGTGTTCTATTACAGCGAGATCGCGGCGCTCGCACTCGGGTTCGAGCCGGAGGACCTGGGGCTGGAAATGCACAGGATAGACGTGGAGCCGTTCTTCGAGACCTGGCGGGAGGTCAAGCGGCTGCGCGAGTCGGTGCCCGCCTGCTTCGACATCGAGCAGATGAGGACTTGCGTCTCGTGCGAGTCCTGCGCGAACGACTGCCCCGTTGTGCAGGTCGATGACGGATACTCGCCGCACGAGGTGATGCGCAGGATCCTGGCGGGAGATGCGGAGCAGGTAATCGCGGGAGACGAAATCTGGAAGTGCCTCGAGTGCGGCACCTGCACCGAGCTCTGCCCCAATAGTTTCGGGATGGTGAAAGTCCTCAAGGAAGCAAAGCGTTTGGCGATAGAGCGCGGGATGGCTCCCGCGGAAACGAAGCAGGGCATCGACATGTTCCTCAACACGGGCCTGCTCGGCAAGACCAGGGAGAGGGCGCGCGCGAAGCTCGGGCTCGGGCCTGTCGCCTCGAGCGGCTCGGACGAACTCGCGGCGCTTCTGAAGGGCACCTTCGACGGGAAGGATGAGTGACATTGGCATTCGGCGACCAGTATGAGAAATGGCGACCGGACACCGCCAGGGTACCCGCGGCCTGCGGCCTTTCAGGCTTCATCAATCAGGACGGCGGCAGGGTGTCCGGCGAAACGATAATCGAGTCCATGCGGGTGATCCACGATCGCGGCAACGGCCTGGGTGGCGGGTTCGCTGGATACGGGATATACCCCGACCACGCTCAGCGCTACGCCCTGCACATCATGTTCGAGGACGACGCGGGAAAGGCCGCGTGCGAGAAGATCCTCGAGGGGAGCATGGAGGTGAGTGCCGCCGAAGAGATACCGACGGCGGCTTCCGAGGCGATAGCCGACCCGCCGCTGCTTTGGCGATACTTCGCCTCACCGCGGGCGGAAAAGCTCGAATCGTCGGGAACGGGGGAAGAGGACTACCTGGTGAGGACCGTCATGCGGATCAACTCGACGGTCCCCGGGACCTTCGTATTCTCTAGCGGAAAGAATATGGGCGTCTTCAAGGCGGTGGGCTTTGCCGAGGACGTCGGCGAATTCTTCAGGCTGCAGGAGTACCTGGGATACACCTGGATAGGGCACGGACGGTTCCCGACAAACACGCCCGGGTGGTGGGGAGGCGCCCATCCGTTCAACATCCTTGACTGGGCGGTCGTTCACAACGGTGAGATATCCTCCTACGGCATCAACAAGAGATACCTCGAGATGTTCGGGTACGAGTGCACTCTCCTGACCGACACGGAGGTGATGGCGTACCTCTTCGACCTGCTGATAAGGAAGCACGGGCTTCCGCTCGAGGTCGCATGCAGGGTACTGGCGGCCCCGTTCTGGAAGGACATCGACGTGGATCCCGACCCGGACGAGAAAGAGCTCTTCGAGGCCTTGAGGATGGTTTACGCCAGCGCGCTGGTGAACGGTCCGTTCGCGGTGATAGTGGGATACTCGCGCGGCATGCTCGGGCTCAACGACAGGATCAAGCTGCGGCCGCTGGTGGCGGCGAGGAAAGACGACGTTCTCTACGTATCGAGCGAGGAGTCCGCGATCAGGCAGATTTGCCCACGGCCCGACGAGGTTTGGGCGCCGAACGCGGGTCAGCCGGTGATAGGGCGACTGAAAGGCGGCCTCTGATGCCCGGAGACCTTGTGACCAGTGAATTCCTGGTAAAAGTCGACCACGAGCGCTGCCGGAGGTGCAAGCGCTGCATACTGAACTGCGGCTTCGGCGTGTTCGATTTCCAGAGCATGACCACCGCGGATTCCTCAAAGTGCGTAGCGTGCCACCGTTGCGTGGTGTTCTGCCCGGAGGAAGCGATTACGGTAACGCGCAACCCCCTCTCTTTTCGCGAGCACTCGTCCTGGGACGTCGACAAGCGAAAGGCCGTCTGGAAGCAGGCCCAGACCCCGGGAATGATACTAACGGGAATGGGCAACGACCTCCCGTGGCTGAACGTGTTCGACCACCTGCTGGTGGACGCGTGCCGGCACACCAACCCTTCCATCGACCCGCTTCGCGAGCCGATGGAGCTGAGAACGTTCCTCGGGCGCAAGCCCGACAGCCTGAGGGTCGAGAAGGACAACGGCGGCTGGAAACTCGAGACTCGCGTCAGCAACAATATAAAGATCGACGTCCCGATAATATTCAGCGGCATGTCTTACGGTTCGGTGAGCCTGAACACCCACAGGGCGCTGGCCATTGCCGCCGAGAAACTGGGCACGCTGATGAACACCGGGGAGGGAGGCCTGCACAAGGAGCTTTACCCGTACAAGGACCACGTGATAGTGCAGTGCGCGTCCGGTCGGTTCGGTGTGCACAGCGAGTACCTCAACGCGGGCGTGGCGGTCGAGATCAAGGTTGGACAGGGGGCGAAGCCGGGGATCGGTGGGCACCTGCCGGGGGAGAAGATCGGGCACGAGGTCTCGAGCACCCGGATGATACCCCGGGGTACGGACGCCTTGAGCCCCGCGCCGCACCACGACATCTACTCGATCGAGGACCTTCGCCAACTGATTTACGCGCTGAAGGAGGCCACGGGCTACAAACCGATATCGGTGAAGATCGCCACAGTCCACAACGTAGCCGCCATAGCGAGCGGGATAGCGAGGGCGGGGGCCGACATAATATACCTGGACGGCTTCAAGGGAGGCACCGGGGCGAGCCCCGCTGTTGTCCGGGATCACGTAGGCATACCGCTGGAGATCGCCCTTGCGGTCGTCGACAGGCAACTGCGCTCGGAGGGCATACGGAACTGGGTTTCCATTATTGCGGCGGGCGGAATAAGGTCGAGCGCTGACGTGGTGAAGGCGATAGCGCTCGGCGCGGACGCGGTAGGCATCGGGACGGCGGCGTTGATAGCGATGGGGTGCAGGTTGTGTCAGAAGTGCTACACGGGGAACTGCTCCTGGGGAATCGCGACGCAGAGGCCCGAGCTGGCCGGGAGACTCGACCCGGACTGGGGCGCCGAGAGACTGGTCAACCTAGTCAACTCGTGGAGCCTCGAGCTCAAGGAGGTGCTGGGCGCGCTGGGGGTGAACGCCGTGGAGTCGCTGCGCGGTAACCGCGAGAGGTTGCGGGCCCTGGGACTCGACGAATCGACGATGGAAATAATCGACGTGAAGCCTGCTGGAAGGTAGAGGAATGGCGAAAACCGCTGAGGACGTGAAGAAGACGGACGCCGTCACTATCGACGCGCGGGGTGTCTATTACAAGGAGCTGAACGAGCGAGTGCGCGAGCTCGCGGACGGGGGATGCCGTCACATAGTGCTGGATGGTGTGAACGGTCAGCGCTACATAGGCGCGGGCCTTCGCGACGACGTGCGGATAACCGTGAACGGCGTGCCCGGGAACGACCTGGCGGTTTTCATGGACGGGCCGACCGTAATAGTCAACGACAACGCGCAGGACGGGGTCGGAAATACGATGAACAGCGGCAAGGTTGTGGTGAAGGGCAACGCCGGGGACGTGATAGGTTACGGGATGCGCGGCGGCAAGGTTGTCGTCGCGGGGAACATCGG
>CAZAIS010000323.1:0-3737 GCA_964485255.1 uncultured Acidimicrobiales bacterium
ACTAAGGCGAATCGACATGTTCCCCTGGTAGTAATCGTTCATTCGCAGCGTCTTCCGCTCGCCGGCCTCCACCTTCAACCCCGCCACCTTCTTCTCGCCGCCGGCGGTCATGGCGTATACGGTTACCATCGAAGCGGCGTCCCCGGGGTTCTGCACCAGCAGCCAGGTCTCGAACCCGTAGGCGGTGCAGCCCTCCGGCATGAATATCTCCCTCGAGGCATCCGCCATGCCGATCGTGGCATGCCCGGCCCGCCCCCCGGCAACGGGCCACAACATGGACCTCTCGGCGACGATCGGCCGGTCGGAGCGGACCGCCACCGCCACATCGTCCCCGGTCACGATGTCGTTGAGCCTGACCGTCCGGCGAGTGCCCGGAGGCACTTCGAGGGACCTCTTGTCCTTGCCCGCGCCGTTGGGCGACGGGGTCATGACGTCGAGCGTGACGCGCGCCGACTCCGACTGCGGGTTCAGCAGCAGGATGTAGGTCTCGAAACCGGAGTGCGTGGCGCCTTCGGCGAAGAACCATTCATCGGACGGCAGCTTGACGCCGTTCGAGCCGATGCCTCCCCTTCGGCCGTTCCAGTACATGGAACGCTCCACGATTACGGGGGCCTCCGCCGTCACCCGGGCGGCCACGTCCCCCGAGGGAACCGTGTCATTGACCCGCACCGTTGCTCGCGACCGGGCGCCTACGGCGAGCCTCGGGCCCGGCAGGCGCCCCGCGGGCGTCAGGTATTCGACCCGCGCCTCGGTCTCCGATTCTCCGGGATTCAGCACCTCCACCCACGTCTCGAATCCGTCGGAGGTGTGCCCGTCGGCCAGGTACCAGTCGGTCGCCCCCGTGGCGGTGCCGATGGCGTCGTGGCCTTCGGCGCGATCGGACCAGTACATCGCCCTCTCGATGTAGACCGGGCGGTCCGAGCCCACCCGCACGCCCGCGTTCATCGCCCAGGCACCCGAACTGGCGTTCACCGTGAGCCGCGACCGGGCCGGCACTACCACGGGATCCGCGTTGATGCCTCCCCTGTCCGTCAGGTACGTTATCGAAACGGTGGCGTCCCTGTCGTTCGGGTTCGCGACGAGTATCCACGTCTCGAACCCGTAGTCTGTGCATCCTTCCGCCAGGAAGTACTCGAACCTCGTCTCGGGCGGATCGTCGGGCGCCCATCCCTTGAACACGTTGATCCTCGATTCATCCGTAGTCACCTGCTTACCGCCCGCCAGCAGGGCGTCCCGGGTGGTCAGCAGCATCCGCTGGAACGTGTTCGGGTTGTTCGGGTTGTGCCGGGCGTCCCCGGATAGGGGCAGGAGCAGGTACTTGCCGCAGTAATAGTCGAGAGCCACAGGGTCGCGGCTCGCCGCGAGCCTGTCCAGCCGGACGGCCCTGTCATAGGGAGCGTTCGGCCCGCCGGCCGGCGTCACCCATATGCAGTCGGAGATGTTCAGGTCCGGGTACCTGGCAACCAGCATCAACTTGCCGAAGATGCCCTCGTTGATCATGGGATCGTGGGGGGCTTCCTGCGTCATCCTCCAGAGGTCCTGGACTCCCATGAAATGCTTGATGGAGTTTGTCACACCTGCGAGGGCGTGGTCCTTGAGCACGGGAACGTTGAGGAACTTCAACCGGGAGTTGTCGTAGGCGTTTCCAGTCCATACGCCGTGCCTCAGGGACACTCGCGTACCATAAGCGGTGGTGAACTTGGGATACCCCTCCTCGATCTCCGGGACGTAAACGTAACCGTCGCGCCGGTCGCCGGAGCCGAACTCGTTCACCGCGAGCTTCTGTATCGCCGTCCAGTCGTAAACGGAAACGCGGCTGTTTCCCGCGAACATCATGGCCACGTCGTTGAACGACTGTCCCCTGTCCTGGGCGTTGCAGGCATCGGGGTTTTGGTTGTCCGGGCGGTTGTCCATGTATGAATCCCACTGCCCGTTCTCCACGATCACCACTTCGCCGGTAAACCCCTCGGGGTGGTGAACGATCGCGTTGACGAGGCCCTTGACGACGTCGCTGTTGGTCTCCCCGCGCCACTTCCACTCACCGTTCACCTTTATCAGGACCACGTCGTCCTTCCCGATCAACCCTTCCGGACCGGCGGCCTTGCCCGCCGCCCGCGACCGGAAGAAATCGAGCCCGTTGCCCGACATCACCTGGATGAGGCAGTCGACACCGTGCTCGGAGGCCGGGGGAATGTTCTCGGCGATGTAGATGTCTGACGCTCCGGGCGCGCCTGACCGCAACTCTGGAAGCGCGAGCGTCGAGGCGGCCGCCTTCATCTCGGCCATAGGACGACCGGGCTCTCCGGGCGAGCCCGTCAGTGTAAGGACAATCGCGACGACGATCCCGGCGGCGGCCAGAAGCTCCCCCGCGCGCAGCATACCTCCCACCCACGGAGCGCGCTCGACCCGTTCGCGCCAGAGAAGCCTCAGCAGCCTGGCCGCGACCGGCACGACGGCCCCACCCAGCAGGACCGTCGCGTTCGCGAGCGCGGCCCTCTGGCACGGGTAGTTGATCCGGGTGGGTTTCCGGCCGGTCCTAACGATTAGCCACGCGAGGGAGAGGAGCCCCAGGAGCGTAACGTTGCCGTAGATGTACCTGGAGAGCTTCGCCCGGACGCGTCTCGTCCTCGCGCGGCCCGGGCCGCATCCGGCGCCGCGGCCTCGCCCGGGCCCGCCGCGATCGTGCCCTTCCTCATTCGGATCGATTTCACGGCTCATCGTAAAACCTCGAACGGTCTGCCCGGCCCGGCCCGCGCGGTACGCGGGCCCGGCTCCCGTTTCGCGGGTCTATTCGGCATTCGGGCCCTTGGCGCATATTTAGCTGCCGACGAGTCAAATCCCGCCCTTTCGCACGAGCTTTCCGCGCAGCCTGAGGAGCTTCTCCATTGGGTAGTCGGTTACCACCGGCCCGTGGCCGCAGCAGACCATGCACACGCCTTCGTCCTCGACCTCGTCCACCATCCTGCAGGCGGAGCTGGCGGCCTCGTCGAAGTCCACGGAAAAGCCGATCGTCGGCAGGCTCAGGAAGTGGTAGCTGTTGATAATGCTGTCGCCGGTGAAGAGGATTCCCCTCTCCTGCCAGTAGAAGGCGGCCGTGCCCGGGGTATGCCCGGGGCAGTGAATGACCCTGATCCCTCCGAGCACGGGGATGACGTCACCGTCGACGCACGGGACGTCCACCTCCACCGGGGGGACGCGCGTCATGGCCTCGGCCAGGCGTGGCAGCACGGACGCGGCCCGACCCAGGACGCCCTTCGGATATACGCTGGACAGCGCCTCGTCTCCCTGTACGTACGGAACGTCGTCCTCGTGGGCGTAGACTTTCGCGCGCGAGAGCCGTCGGAGCGCGGCCGCGGAGCCCGCGTGGTCGACGTGGTAGTGCGACAGCAGGATGTGACCCACCTCGACCGGCGATCTGGCGAGGCTCTTGATGCGGTCCACCAGCAGCTTGTAGTCCTGCGGGACCCCCGTGTCGATGAGCACCAGCTCTTCGCCCGCCTCGATTATGTAGATGTTGCCGGTCCCGTAGCCGGTTACCTTGCTCACCGGCGGCATGCTTTTCATTCGACCTCCATGCTGCTAGTCGCTGATTACAGGTGATTTTACCACGGCCCCGTCGGTGGACCGGCCCCCGGCGAGCACCTTGCAGACGTAAGCGGGCTCGGCGACGGGCACGCAGACCGGCCTGCCCGCGCCCTCGAACGTGATCCTGACCCCGGGGCCGTTCCTCAGGTTAT
>CAZAIS010000324.1:0-3730 GCA_964485255.1 uncultured Acidimicrobiales bacterium
GGTCCGCTGGAGTGCCGGAGCATCCCCCACGGTCGTATTCGTGCGGCTGATGTTCGTTTTGCTCTCTCTTCCCCGGCGAACCCCCGGCCTTCCCCATCCCCTTAATTCGGACGAGGCCTACGACAGCCTTTCCGTTTACGAGAGCGTCGAGTACGGCGCCCAACTGTTCGACATCAGGCTCAGAATCCACCCGCCGTTATACCTCGGGGCGGGAATCGCGTTCGGCAAGATCGCGCATCCCGACAAGCGTAACACGGCACTGGTCCTCGAGTTGATGTCCCTGCTGGCGTCCGTCGGCATCGTCGTCCTCCTATACCTCACCGGGAGAGACTGGTTCGACCGGAAAACGGGGCTGCTCGCGGCCTTCTTCTACGCGGTCCTGCCCGCTTCGCGGGTTTATGACACCTGGGTAAAACAGGATGCGCTCATGGTACTGTTCGTCCTGCTGTTCCTGCTGTTCTTCTTCAGGATGAAGTACATCGCATCCGGCATCTTCCTGGGGCTTGCGCTCCTGAGTAAAGAACCCGCCGCGTTCATTCCGTGCGCTGTCGGTGTCTACCTGCTCCTGGAGAAGAGGTTCAGGCAATTCGGCGGTCTGCTTGAGGCCGGCGCGATCGGTACGCTGATGTCCTTCTGGTGGTACGTCTGGTTCTCCACCAGCACAGGCAACTTCTTCAACTTCTTCATCGGCCGAGGCCAGGAGGCGCGGGCGTTCGAAGGGCCCTGGTACTCCTTCATAGTGAAGATGCCCTACCAGTTGGGGTGGATCACCCTGGCCGCGTGCCTGATAGCGGTGGCCTTCTTCGTGGCCAGGTTCCGTTTCGAGCGAAAGGGAATGCTGCCGCTTGTTCTCGTGTGGGTCGTGCTCCTGTACGCGGTCTTCTCCATCTCGGTCGGCAAGCCGGTCTGGACGATCGTACTGGTGCTACCCGCCGTCGCGTTGCTGGCGGCCTGGGGCCTGGCGCGGGCCTGGGACTGGATAGGCGAGCGAAGAGACAGGCTCGTCGCGATCGGGGCGGTTTGCCTGGTGCTCGCACTGGCGCTCCTGCTGACGGTACTGACACCCCTTTCGGCTTACATGAAGCAGGTTGACAGAACCTCTTATGAGACCTGGGAATCCGAGAGGAAGTTCGCCGAATCGATAAACGAAGCGCACGCGCGGAGGATCGCGATGTACTACTGCGACAAGCAGTCGGTGCTTTTCTACTACATCGACGCGTACGACTACGGTACGCTGAGCGCGATCATGCGAGACGCGGTCTTCCACGGCATCAGGTCCGAGGACGGGAAGGCCGGCACAGTCTTCCTTCTGGACGACGGTTTCAGCCCGCAGGAGTTCGTTGACCGCCTCAAGACGATCAAACCCGACTGCATCATCGTCAGGCCCGGTTCCGGCGCGTTTTACGACAGAGATAAGGTGCTCGACGCCCTGCGGAGGAGCGGGTATTCCGTGGGCCGCTAGAGTGAGTCCTTGCGGGCTTCTCTTGACATGCTCCACCGGCACGCGAAAACGGAAAGAGAGCAAGAAGCCAATGACTTCGCCCGTGAACAGGATCGTTGGACACCACCATGTACCGGGGACAGGAAGCATCACGGTTAAAGCCGGGCGCGATGTTTTCCGCCAATCGGACGCCCTTTGGCACCCGATGAAACAGTAGCTAGAACCGGTTCAGACTATGAAGTAGAATAGTCTCGTGGTTCGATTTGCCCAGCCCTTTTTGGGGGCTCTGTGCGTTTTACGGAGTGCCGGGTGCAAAGGCCGCTTCAATCGCCGGAACTGGCGGGGGAGGTAGGAGAAGAACATGGACTCATCTTCTGGCAACGCTGGCGCATCCCTCGAGTGCTCATCGGAACCGGGCGTAGTCCTCTCTGTACACAGCGGTAACATCATAGGTCGAGAAGGAGACGTTGACCTGACCTCGCTGAAGGACGCGGAGTACCTTTCGCGCAAACACGCTCGCTTTCATTTCGATGGTAGTAAATGGTTAGTCGAGAACCTGAGCACCAAGAGCTTCACCTACGTCAACGGCAAGCAGGTCCCGCCCAACACGCAGGTAGAGATAACCACCGGTGACAAGCTGACCCTGGGTATCATCCGCTGCACTTTCAGGACCTGCTGATCCCTTCCCGCGCCGCCCCACGAAGCGTCAAACCCGATTTTGACGCGCTCTTGCCGCATCAGGGGTCAAGCCGCAGCACTTACAGGTGAAGGATCCTGGCTTCATCGGAGATCTCTACGAGGGTGTTGGTCGTGTTCGATGAGCTGTTTGCGATCCAGCACCCGGTATTGACGGCCGTCACGCCCGAGAGCGGGAGCGTGAGGCGCCCGGCGCGATGGGTGTGCCCGTAGACGAAGTAGTCCGGCTTTTCCTCGCAGAACTGGTCAAGGAGCGCTTCGACCTCGGCCGCGTTCTGCTCGACGGTAGTGTCGCGGAGACTCGAAACCCGCGAGTCCCCCGCCAGGCCCAGCGCCTTGCCGGCGCGCGTTATCGCCCTGTAGAGCCTGTAGCGCCCGTCGATGATACCCGGCATGTTCGTGCTCAATGCCAGCAACTCGTAATAAGGCGAGGCGAACCTGTCCACGTCCTCCACGCACAGGCTGTCGCCCTTGCTGAGCAGCAGCGTGCTCATCAGGGCGTTGCGCATCCACAGGCTGCGCTCGAAGAAACCCAGCAGGTGCCCGTGTGTGAACAGCACGCGCCTGCCCTGCACGGTGAGCAGGTACATCGGGTACGTCATGAACAGCGGCGCCTCCATCCCTTCGGGGATCAACGGCGTCATGATCGGGCAGTCCGACGTCCAGGGCACCGACAACCCCGGCGGCTCGAGGTTCCCCTCCCGCAGCCGCCTGGTTATTTCCTCCTCGTAGTACATCCGGCATACGTGATGGTCGTGGTTCCCGGGGATGTAGACGAACTTTTTCACGTTGTCGAGCATGAAGAGCGGTGTCAACACCTCCCGGCCCCTCGCTACAGCCGGGCCCAGCGTCGACTGCCAGAGATCGAAGATGTCGCCGAGCAGTATAAGCTCGTCCAGTTCGCCAAGGTCTCTTATGGCCCCGCACAATGAGTCGACCGCTCCCCCCGGCGTGATTGTGCTCAGGTCGTCCCCGATGTGAAAATCCGAGAGTACCGCCACCCGCTCGACCGGTCGCCCCGGCTGCTCGGGGGGCTTCACGAACGATCGGACACCCGGGACCCGCGACGCGATAAGATTGATCAGCCGCTTGGCCTCGCCCGCGATCTCCCGCGATGCCTCCATCGCCTTGCTGTCCGCCAGGTGCCTGCGCTCTTCGGTCACTATCCCTCATCCCAACTCATTGTGCCCGGGACGCGCCCGTGCCTGGTCGGGTCGCGGGGGCGTCCGGTGAACCGTCGAAAAGGCCCGTCTTCAGCAGCGCGTCCTCCACGGCGAGGGAGGCCGCACAGTCGGGCAGCTCGAAGAAAGAGGTCATGCCCGCGTCGAAACGCCGCACGGTGTCGTCCTCGGGGACGGAACCTATCACCTCGAGCCGGGTGCTTGATCGCACTCGCTCGACCTCGTCCTCCTCGCGGAACCTGTTCACCAGCAGGCCGGCGCCTTCGCCGCCGACCATGCTGTCCGCGACGTCCTTGATTGTCTCGGCCACGCGCACGGCTTTCGCCGACGTATCGGATACGAGCAGCACGTAATCCACGCAGCCCATCACCTTGCGGTTCCGGCATTTATCGCCAGGGATGTAAGCGAGGCG
>CAZAIS010000325.1:0-3716 GCA_964485255.1 uncultured Acidimicrobiales bacterium
AACGGCAGCCTCGCCGAGTTTCTCGAAAAGAACGGCGTGGTAGCAATCGAGGGGCTCGACACCCGCGCGCTGACACGGCATATCAGGACCAGGGGCGCCATGGAGGGCGCGCTCAGCAGCACGGACCTGGATCGCGACAGCCTGCTGTCCAAGCTCGAAAAGGCCCCGGGGCTCGTCGGACGCGACCTCGTCAAGGAGGTCACGATAGACAGCCCCTACGTGTGGGGGGACGATCCAGGCGGCGACGCGACGTCCGGGATGCAGCACGGCATCTCGACCGCTTCCGGGGGGGATGGCGCCGAAGGGCGTTTGAGCGCGGCAAGCGCAGGGGCCGCGAAGGGGACCGCCCGGTACGAGGTCGTGGCCTACGACTTCGGCATCAAGCGGAACATTCTGCGCCTCCTGTCGCGCCTGGGGTGCCGTCTCAGGGTAGTGCCCGCCGCGACGAGCGCCGACGAGGTGCTCGCGCTGGAGCCCGACGGGATCTTTCTCTCGAACGGGCCGGGCGACCCCGCGGCGGTCACCTACGCGATAGAGAGCATCAGGGCCCTGCTGGGCAGGAAGCCCGTGTTCGGGATCTGCCTCGGCCACCAGTTGCTTGGCCTGGCTCTAGGGGGCAGGACTTACAAGCTTAAATTCGGGCACAGGGGGGCGAACCAGCCGGTGATGAACAAGGATACGATGCGCGTCGAGATTACCGCACAGAACCACGGCTTCGCCGTCGATACGGAAAGCCTGGAGGGCTGCGCGTACGGAGAGGTGGAGCTCACACACTGGAACCTCAACGACATGACATGCGAGGGGCTCCGGTGCGCCGAGGCGGGAGCGTTCTCGGTGCAGTACCATCCCGAGGCGGCCCCGGGGCCGCACGACTCCCGGTACCTCTTCGAGACTTTTGTAGACCTGATGGAGGAGTGGAGGTAGAGACGCTGCAGGGCCGTTCTCCCCGGGAAAGCCGCGCGGGCCGGCGGGCATGAAGGAAAGCAATGAAGTTGGAACACTCAGAGGTGCGGGACAACATCGAATTGGAGCGCTAGATGCCGAGGCGTGACGATATAGACAAGATTCTGATAATCGGCTCGGGCCCGATCGTCATAGGGCAGGCGTGCGAGTTCGATTACTCGGGCACGCAGGCATGCAAGGTCCTCAAGGAGGACGGTTTCCGCGTGGTGCTGGTCAACAGCAACCCCGCCACCATAATGACAGATCCCGAGTTCGCCGATCGCACGTACATTGAGCCGATCACGCCGGAGTGGGTCGAGAGGATAATCGAGCGGGAGCGGCCCCAGGCGCTCCTGCCGACGCTGGGCGGGCAGACGGGGTTGAACGTCTCGGTTTCTCTTGCCGAGAGCGGTGTCCTCGAGGAGTACGGCGTCGAACTCATAGGGGCGCGCCACGAGGTGATAAACAAGGCCGAGGACCGCAACCTTTTCAAGGAGGCGATGCGGAACATCGGGCTCGACCTGCCGGAGAGCGATTTCGCCTACTCTCTCGACGAAGCAGAGGCGATAGGGAAAAAGCTGGGCTTCCCGCTGGTTGTAAGGCCTTCTTTCACCCTCGGGGGTGGTGGGGGCGGCCTGGTATACGACATGGCCGGGCTGCTGGAGACCGCGAGGCACGGGCTCGACCTCTCGCCGATCACCGAGATACTCATCGAGAAATCGGTGAAGGGCTGGAAGGAGTACGAGCTTGAGGTGATGCGCGACAGGAATGACAACGTCGTCATCGTGTGTCCGATCGAGAACTTCGACCCCATGGGCGTCCATACCGGTGACTCTATAACGGTCGCTCCCGCGCAGACGCTCACCGACGTCGAGTACCAGGTTCTGCGGGACGCGTCGATAGACATCATGCGCGAGATAGGGGTCGAGACCGGGGGCTCGAACATACAGTTCGCCATCGAGCCGGATACCGGGCACGTCGTAGTGATAGAGATGAACCCGCGCGTGTCGAGGTCGAGCGCTCTCGCCTCGAAGGCCACCGGCTTCCCGATAGCCAAGATCGCAGCGAAGCTCGCGGTCGGTTACACACTTGACGAGATCCCCAACGACATCACGCGCGAGACCCCGGCGTGCTTCGAGCCCACTATCGATTACTGCGTCGTAAAGGTGCCACGATGGGCGTTCGAGAAATTCCCCGGGGCCGACCCCGTCCTTGGAACACGCATGAAATCCGTCGGCGAGGTCATGTCGATCGGGCGCACCTTCAAGGAGGCCATCCAGAAGGCCGTGCGCTCCCTGGAGATCGATCGCTACAGCCTGCGCGACACGGGCGATACGCCTACCGAGAGGCTGGCGGAAGAACTCGAGATCGCGAGCCACGACAGGCTCTACAGGATCTACCACGCACTGCAGGACCACATGAGCATCGAGGAGATCTTCGAGCGCACCGGGATCGACCCCTGGTTCCTAGACAACCTTTTGGAGATATCACAGATGGAGCGCGCGCTCGAGCGGCAGGACCTTGCCGGCATCCCGGCCGACATGCTGCGCCAGGCCAAGAGGTACGGGTTCTCGGACGTCGAGCTGGGCAGGCTGCTGGGGGCGAGCGAACTGGAGGTGCGCGAGCGCCGTTCGGCCCTCGGCATACGGGCGGTCTTCAAGTCGGTGGACACGTGCGCCGCCGAGTTCGAGGCCTTCACCCCGTATTACTACTCGACCTACGAGGATGAGGATGAGACGCGCGGCGGCGAGAAGGAAAAGGTGATGATCCTCGGGAGCGGACCGAACCGCATCGGCCAGGGCATCGAGTTCGACTACTGCTGTGTGCACGCCTCTTTTGCCTGCCGCGAGATGGGGTACGAGACCATCATGGTCAACTGCAACCCCGAGACCGTCTCTACCGATTACGATACAAGCGACAGGCTGTTCTTCGAGCCGCTTACCTTCGAGGACGTCATGAACATCGTCGAGCGCGAGCGCCCCATGGGCGCGATCATCCAGCTCGGCGGGCAGACTCCGCTGAAGCTGGCGATCCCGCTCGAGAGAGCGGGCGTCAGGATACTGGGCACGTCACCCGCCGCGATCGACCGCGCCGAGGACCGCGAGCAGTTCGGAAACATGCTCAAGAAGCTCGGTATCACCCACCCCCCGGACGGAAACGCGACCCGTGTCGAGGAGGCCCTCGAGATCGCGCGCGAGATAGGGTACCCCGTGCTGGTGAGGCCCTCGTACGTCCTGGGAGGGCGCGCCATGGAAATCGTGTACTCCGACGAGATGATGGACCATTACATGACCTTCGCCGTCAAGGCTTCCCCCGAGCACCCCGTCCTGGTGGACAAGTTCCTGGAGGACGCGAAGGAGATCGACGTGGACGCGCTGTGCGACGGCAAGCGCGTCTTCATCGGCGCCATCATGGAACACGTGGAGGAAGCGGGCATCCATTCGGGCGATTCGGCATGTGTCATACCGCCGCCTTTCCTGAGCGAAGAGGTCAAGCAGACCATCACCACTTACACCGGGCGGCTGGCGCTGGAGCTGGGCGTCATCGGGCTGATCAACATCCAGTACGCGGTGAAAGACGAGAAGGTGTACGTTCTCGAGGTAAACCCCAGGGCGAGCCGGACCGTCCCGTTCGTCAGCAAGACGATAGGAATACCACTCGCGAAAATGGCCACGCGGATCGCCCTGGGGCAGACGCTGGACGGACTTGGGCTTTTCGAGGAACGCTACTCGAGCCTCAAGCACGTGTCCGTAAAGGAGGCGGTGCTGCCGTTT
>CAZAIS010000326.1:0-3692 GCA_964485255.1 uncultured Acidimicrobiales bacterium
AAAGCCGGTCCCGGCGCCCGAGAGCATCACCGCGTAGGCCGACTTGTAATCGGTCGCGATGTTCGCGTCGCAGGCCGGCGTGGCGGCGGCCAGCAGCTCGACGGGGAGCCAGGTGGCGGTGTGGCGGTCGCCGGCTCGGACCGAAGCCTCGTAGCGGGCCACGGTCTCCCTGTCGACCTCCGGGATCACCAGGCGCACCGAGGGATCGAGCCCGAAGAAGCCTATGTCGGCGTTGGCCGTTGTTATCGATACATCGTGGCCCATGGCCACGAGCCTGTTGGCGAGCTCCAGGATCGTTATGCAACCGCCGGTCTTCCCGAGCGAGGTAACGGTGTAGTTGAAGCGGAGGCTCCTCTTCGCGTGGCTGCTCCCGGCGGCGGCGTCGGCAGACCGGGCGGCGGTCTTTATGACCTGCCGCTCGCCGCGCTCACCGGCCCCCACCGCGTCGAGATAGAGGCTCTCGTAATGCGCCGCCGTCGTGTCCCAGGTGAAATTCTTGACGATCTCCAGGCCGTTGGCCACGAGGTGCTCCGCGAGGTCCCGCTCGGTCAGCACCCTCACTATGGCTCCCGCCAGCGCCCTGGGGTCCCGGGGCTCGACAACGAGTGCCGTGACACCGTCGTAGCAGTAGTCCTCGGTGCCCAGGCGTGTCGTGACCACCGGCGTTCCGCAGGACATGGCCTCCGCCGGAGGCGCGGGCCAGGACTCGTACCAGGATGGGCAGACCACCACGTCGGCCATCGAGTACAGTGCCGCGAGCTCGTCGAACGACGGGCTGTGCACGTGCTTGTACGGGTACTTCCTGGGTATCCCCGGCTCGACCCCGAAGAGCACCAGCTCCGCGTCCGGCACCTTCTCCTGCACGAGCGGCATCGCCTCCATGAGCTCTACGATGCCCTTCCAGAAGAGCTGCTTGCCGAGGGCTACCACCCACTTCCCCCGGCCCGGTTTCTTGACCTCGCGGGGATAGAAGCTCTCCAGTATCCCGGGGAACACGACAGGCAGGCTCAGGCCGTACTCCTCCAGCATCCGGTCGCGCAGCCAGGACGAGTTCGCCGTCTTGTTCAGGGGATAGAAGTAGCTCTCCTCGACCAGGTTCTTCGATATCCCTTCCAGGTCCAGCGTATCGGTGCCGAAGAAGAGCCTCTCGAAGTGCTGCAGGTGGTAAAAGCCGCAGCCTTTCCCGCTCCTGAAGACGGAAAGAGCGCTTGGGTGGTAGGTCGCGACGTTGACGTCACATTCGGGAATGCCGTCGCACGCGTTGAGTTGCCGGAGGGGCTCGAGCACGTACCTGAGGTGGCTGTCGGGGCTATCCGCGAGCAGTTGCTCACGCATGATCGACGCCGCCCTGTAGGACGGCGTGCAGTCCACCCGCACGATGTCGGCCAGCAGCTCCTGGTACCAGTCGGGCTTGTAGCCGGCCTCGGTTTCCACCAGGTGCCCGTCGTCGAGCGTGACGATCGTGACCTTGTGGCCGCGCCTGGTGAGCCAGTCCCCGCACTTGTAATAGAGGTACTGCCCTCCCGTCCTGCGTGCCCCCCACGTGACGAGGTTGACCCTGAGCTTCCGCCAGCCATCGGGCTTGTCGTCGACGCGGCCGGAGGGCCGGTTCTCTATTCGCTCCCTAATCTCGGCGGGAGCCTCCCGGATCGGTTCCATTCTGCTTCCTGTCACTCGACGGTTGGTTCAAGAGGCGCTTCAGTTCAAGACCGACGCCCCGGTTTCGTGCTTGAGCCTGACGAGGGCCGCGTAGAGCCCCTGCCAGAGGACGGCGTGGTCCGCGATGCTCCAGGCCCTGGCCGTCTCGAGGGCCTCGCGCCCCATTGCTTCCCGCCTGCCGGGGCTCTCGACGAGCTCGCAGAGCTTCGAGTACCACTCACGGGGCCTCGAGCAGAGGCAGCCGTTCATACCGTCTCTGACGAGTCGCTCGTAGGAGGGAAGGGGGCTCGCGAGGAACGGCAGGGACAGCCGGGCGTATTCGAGACCCTTGAGGTGGCTTTTGCACCTGTTGAACTTGTTGTCCACCAGGGGCACGAGGCCGATGTCGAACTGCGCGGGCAGGTTCGGGTACTCGAAGAAATTCACAGGCGGCAGGTATTTCTTCTGGGCGGCCGGAACGCCAGTCAGCAGGTCGAAGACCTCCTCCGGCCCCCCGATGGCGATCTTGACGTTCGGGTAACGGCGGCAGAGCCTCTCCAGGGGTCCCAGAACGACCTTGAAATCGTCGATGTGCGAGGGTGAGCCTACCCAGCCCACGACTACGCCGCCGTCAGGCGGCCTGCGGGGAACGTCCCAGTGTTCGTCGTCGAAGTCCACGCAGTTCGGCAGGGGCACTGTCATGGCGTTAAGCGGCGCGTAGAGCTCCGCGAGTTCGGTCGTGGAGACCGTGACGGCGTCGGCCGAGCGCATGCACTTCTCCATCATCTCGAGCACCCTGCCGCTCGCCGGGTGGAAAGCCTCGTAGAGGGGGTTACCGGTGGGGATGGCGTGCACGTAGTCATCGACCTCGTAGATGACCACTTTTCCGGCCTCCTTGAGCCGCTTCATGCTATCGAGGCCGCGCTGGCTCTGGGTGAGCTGGAATACGTACACGTCCCACGAGAGGTCCGGGACGTTGCTCTCGTCAACGCCCAGGTCCTCGGCGAAATACACTTCGTTGTCGTACTTCTCGAGCTGATGGCCCGGGTAGAAACACCTGTAAAAACCCGTGCCCTGGAGGTTGGCATAAATATATAGAATCCGCATGTTTTCCCCGCTCTTTGGATTCGTTCTGGCTAGGACAAATCATCGCGAGGACGCAAGAGCGCAACATCACCCGATTGATTGCGGAGCGCGTGACGAGCGGTTGAAACGCCCGGCGCGAGTCGCGTGCCGGGGACGGTGCCGCCTTCAGGCGGAAAGGCCATTTGTCGCCGGAACATGATACCGATGATGGATGGACGCGCCCCCTCCCTCCACTATCCTCGACAGCGAGAGCAAACCCAGGCCGGAGTGGGAGTCGAAGGCCGACGGAAGGGGGCGATAGCTCTGGAGGGATAGGCTTCGAGCGAGGCGGGCCGGCTGGAAGAAAGCCGGCGGACTTTTTCGGGACGCAAAGGATTGCGTCCGGGGGCCCCAAGGGCCCGGCCGTAGAGTCAGGGAAGGCGCTTTTTTAATGCGCCGACGGCAGGCCGGGACAAAGGGGCGAACGTCAAGGAAGATGGTGCCCCGAAGGGCGGACGCGCGGCTGGCGTACCCCGCCCGGTCCAAGGAATGGTAGGTCGAGGATTCCAAGGAGGGAAACCATGAATCTCAATGGCAGGCAAATCGGACTTCTCCAGAACGCTGTGTTCCTCTGGCTGAGCGTGCTTCCCCCGGTCTCAGAGGAAGTTCAGAACGAGTTGAGCGATCTTCTGAGCCACCTCTGCGACACGCAGACGGCCGTCAAGAGCGCCGTGGCATAGGGTTTCGGATCAAGCGGACGATTTAGAAGGCTCGGTGGACAGGCCGGGCGGGGGTCAGGACCTCGCCCGGTCTTTGCGTTGGCCGGACCCTGTGCCCCGGTCCGGCGCCCGCGGCCGGGTGTGCCCCGGATGGGGCCGCCCGCGGCCGGACTCGCGGCGGCGCCCAGGCGGCTCGCCGGAGTCAATCATCCAATTTGCCCCCGCCGCTTGACCAAGGGGTTGATGGACTCAGGGAAGGGATGTAGGACG
>CAZAIS010000327.1:0-3673 GCA_964485255.1 uncultured Acidimicrobiales bacterium
CGCGAGCCCCCGCAAAAAGAGCCCGACCGAGCCGGACATCGAAGCCCACACGAATATCTTCCCGGCGTGACCCCACGCGTAGGCCGTACTCCCCGTCACCGTGGCTTCCTCGCCGTCGAGCTTCCTGGTGAAGTAGTGGACCAGGGCGGCGTCCATGAGGTAGATGAGGAAATAACTCACGAAGAAGACAATGATGCCGAACGCGATGAGGAGGTAGACGTAATCCAGGCGACCGTCGTCAAGGTTCGTGATATAGAACAGGGGCGTCCATATCGCTCCGCTGATGATGGCGATCGCGGCCGCCGCCAGCAGTGGAAACGCGACAAGCTTCCAGTCATTGCGGATGACCGCGAGGTTCTCCCCGAGAAGCCGGATGCCGAGGTTGAACCAGTTCGGCTTCTTACCCGCTTCTTCAGCCGCGTCTTCGTCCGTTCTCAAGAAAGAACCACTCCCGTGACCATGATGTACCCCGTCGGGGATTCAGCGGGCATACGCCGGTACGCGTTATCGAGTATAGCACCAGGGGTCCCGCAACGGCCGCCGCAAGTATTTCTTGCCGGTGCAGGTTGCCGGATGAGACGCGGGCCTCGAATCCGGGACCGCGACCCTGCTGCCCTGGGGCATCGAACAGGTACCTGTCGAACCACTTCATGTCCTCGGCAAGCTTCCTCTTCAAGTGCGACAGCATAATGGGGCTGTGGCCTTCACCGGGGAAGACGAAGAATTCGACCGGTGCCTTGCTGGTTGGACCCATCGGGCGCTGAAGCGCTGAATGCTACACTGTGCCCCCCCTTGGAGCCGCTCCCGTCCGACCATCAGCGCAACCATAGCGCACAAACCGTAAAGGAGTGGCTGCGTCGAAAAGTAAAAAGTGAACGACACTTTTTACTTTTTCTCGGATGCGTGGAGTTTTCTTTTGAGGTACTTGTAGATCTCTGTCTGCGCCTTGGTCTTCCTGCCGCCGGCGCCGTTTCGCTCGGAGTTGTCCTGCGCCTTGTTTACGACCCTGGCCTTGACGTTGTCCTTCATCTGGATGTTGAAGTAGTCGATCAGTTCCTGCTTGAGGTCGCCGTCCAGGACCGGTGTCACAACTTCGAGGCGCCTTTCGAGGTTCCTGGGCATCCAGTCCGCGGATCCGATGTAGACACTTGGGTCCCCGTCGTTGCAGAAAATGAATATCCTCGAATGCTCGAGGTACCGGTCGACGATGCTTAACACCTCGATGTTTTCGCTCAAGCCCTGCACACCCGGGACCAGGCAGCATATCCCCCGTACGACCATCCTGACCTTGACCCCCGATTGTCCGGCCTCGTACAGGCGGTCAATCATCTTCTTCTGGGACAGGCCGTTAAGCTTCACGTGTACGTACGCTTCCTTGCCGGCCCGCGCGTTCTCCATCTCGTTCTTGATCAACCGCAGGAACTTCTTCTCCATCTGGAATGGTGAAACCAGGAGGTTCTTGCACTTGAAGGTCTTGTAGTAGTCCTCCAGGAAGCCGAAGACGTCCTTCACTTCATCAGTTATCCCCGGATTGCACGTAAGGATCGCGTGGTCCGTGTATGTCTTGGCGGAGGATTCGTTGAAGTTCCCCGTTCCGATATAGGCGTACCTCCGGCGGCCGCGCCTGGCCTTTCTTGTTATCAGAATGAGTTTCGCGTGTATCTTGACCTGTGGTATCCCGATAATGACGTCCGCCCCTTCCCGGGCCAGCTTCTCCGTCCAGTTTATGTTCGCCTCCTCGTCGAAGCTGGCCTGGATCTCTACGAACACCGTCACCTTCTTCCCGTTTCGCACCGCGTTGACGAGCGCGTTCACGACCTGGGAGTCATCCGCGACCCGGTAGAGGGTCATCTGGATTGAGGTTACGCTCTCGTCTATCGCCGCCTCGCGCAGGAGGTCTATGGTGTACCGGAAAGACTGGTAGGGATAGTGAAGCAGGATGTCCCTGTCTTCAATCGCCGAGAAGAAACTCTTGTGCTCTCGAAGGACGGGATGCTCCAGCGGCTCCGGTTTCTTGAAGCGAAGCCTGCCGTACCCGGTCCCAAGGCTCGGGAAAGAGGTCATGTCCCTGGCGTTGTGGTATCTGCCGCCGGGTATCAGGATATCCGGGGAGAGGCCGGCCGCCCTGGCGATGAACTTCAGGAACTCCGGGGGGATCCTCTTGTCGTAGACGACCCGTACGGGCGACCCCTGGCCCCGTTCCTTCAGCAACCGCGATACCTTCTCGAAATACCCGGTTGTCACGTCCTTGTCGAGGTCAAGCTCCAGATCCCGGGTGATCTTCATCGTATAGGCCGATATCTTGTCGTAGCCGAACATCGAGAAGACGTCCTTGAGGCCGTAACGGATTACGTCGTCCAGGAGTATGATGGACATCTTCTTTCCCTGACCCGGAATCTCGACGAACCTCGGGAGGACGCCAACGGGAATCTCGATCAAGGCGTGCTTTCTCTTCCGGTTATCGCCGGACTTCTCGAGCACCACCGCCAGGTAGAGCTGGAGGTTGTACAGGTAAGGGAAGGACACGGCCTTGTTCATTTTCAGCATGATGGGAACCAGCCTCGGGCGGACCCGTTCGGCGAAATACTCTTCGACGAACTCGCTCTCTCGATCGTCCAGCACCTTCTCGTTCACCATGCGGATGCCGTCTTCGCGCAGCTCCGTCAGGATGTCCACCAGCACCCTGTCGAATCCTTCGCGCATGGACTTCGTCTTCTTGTCTATCTTCTTGATGATTTTTTCCGGCACGTCGCCGGAGAGCGCCATGGAGGTCTTCTCGCCCGCGGCGATGGCGCGGTTCAGCGATCCGAGGCGCACCCCGTTGAACTCATCGATATTGGACGAGTAGATACCCAGGAACCTCAGTCTCTCCAGGAGCGGGACCGTCGCGTCCTGCGCCTCCTGCAGCACCCTTTCGTTGAAGGAGAGCCAGCTCAGTTCGCGGTTGAAGTACCTGTTCACTCACGCCCCCTTGTCACAAGCTCGGAAATTCTCACCGGGGTCGCCGGCCCCTCCGATCTCCCCGAATCATTGATCATACTCATTCAGCAGATTCCTTATCGCGCTTGCCGTGTCCGCGTTGTCCACCCAGTCTTCTATCTCTTCGGGGTGGACCCACTGTCGCCTGCGGACGCCTTCCTCGGCCCAGTGGGAATGAACCTCCCTCACCGCGAGTGGAAACAGGGTTACCGTGCAGGTCCCGTTCCACTTGGCGTGGGAATACGCCTGGCTGAACCGCGCGTCAACGGTGCCCTCCACGCCAGCCTCCTCGAGCGCCTCCCTGGCAGCCGAATCGGGTGGCGACAGCCCCGGCTCTATAATCCCTTTCGGGACGATCCACCTTCCCGCTCCCCTGCTTGTAATCAGCAGCACCTCTCGACCGGCGCCCGTCCCCCGGAGTGGAACGACCCCCGCCTGCCTGTAGTGCCAGGCGGGCCGCGGCCCCGACTTCCACTTCTTCTGGAGGCCGGCCGGGAAACCGCGCAGCGCCAGGTTCTTGTTCTTGAACTCCTCGTCGGAGGAGATCTCCTCCCCGAACCACGCCGGCGCGGAGAACACCCCCATTTCTTCGGCTGAATCAAACTCGACTTCCACGACGGCGAGGCCCTCGAGCGGGCCTTCGTAGACATCGATTTCCGCCGTCAATTCGTGGTAAGGGTACTCGAACCTCTTC
>CAZAIS010000328.1:0-3672 GCA_964485255.1 uncultured Acidimicrobiales bacterium
AGGAGACGAAGCCTGCCAGTCGTCCCCGGTGATCGCCCGCGGTGTCGGAGGAGCCCTTCTGGGGGCGGCGATCGCCGCCCGGGCGGCCCAGAGCGCGCTCGCGGCCGGTGACGTCAGCGTGGCCGGCCTGTGGTCATACAACAGCGAATACATGACGCGGAGGGGCGCGCACATGGCCGCCCTGGATTGTCTGCGGGTCCTGATGCAGCGCATGCCGGTGAGGGACTTCTGCTGGAGCATGGCCAAAGGCGTCATAGACGAGCCGGAGATTTCGGCCGTGCTTACCGGCCGGTTCGAGGTCCCCGGAGCGCAGGTCAGGATCAGGAGTATTCTCAAAGGCCTCGCGTCGGTTCCGCTGATGGTCCGCTACGACAGCACCCTCAAGATCGCCCAGAGGGTCTTCGAGCACTACATGGCTTACCCCGCGATATACGACGCGGCGGATTTCGCGGACTGGTCCCGGGGGGCCGACTTCCTGTTCGAGGACGTGGAGAGGGCTTAGCTCACGCGGGGCCCGACGGGCGGCGGGGACGGCCCATGGCGGGATTCAACGACGAGGTTGACTCGAAGCATCAAAGCCGTATAATAACTCATTAGCACTCTCTTGGTGGGAGTGCTAATCTAGGCAAGCGGACTGAGGAGGAGTGGACATGGACCTGGAACCGTTGGGAGATCGGGTAATCGTCGAGCCCGGAGAGGGCGAGGAGAAGACCCCGAGCGGCATCGTTATCCCTGATACCGCGAAGGAGAAGCCCCAGGAGGGCAAGGTGCTGGCCGTCGGGCCGGGGCGTTATGAGGAAGGCAAACTCATTCCCCTGGACGTCAAGGTCGGCGACACCGTCATCTATTCGAAGTACGGCGGTACGGAGGTCAAGGTCGGTGGCAAGGAGATGCTGATACTCAGCGAGAGGGACATCCTGGCCAAGAGGAAGCCCGCCGGCAAGGCGAAGAAGTAGCGAAAGGGGAGTCTGCAAGATGGCAAAGATACTTGAATACGACGAGGAAGCCCGGAGGGCCCTCGAGGCGGGCGTTACCAAGCTCGCCGACGCGGTCAGGGTTACACTGGGCCCCAAGGGGCGCAACGTGGTGCTCGAGAAGAAGTTCGGCGCTCCGACCATAACCAATGACGGCGTCACCATTGCGCGCGAGGTCGAGCTCGAGGAACCGTACGAGAACATGGGCGCGCAGCTCGCCAAGGAAGTCGCCACCAAGACCAACGACGTTGCAGGGGACGGCACGACGACCGCGACGGTGCTGGCGCACGCGATGGTGAAGGAAGGCCTGCGCAACGTGGCCGCCGGCGCGAACCCGATGCTGATCAGGCGCGGAATCGACAAGGCCGTCGACATGGCGGTGGCCGACATCAAGAAGCGCGCGAAAGAAATCGAGAGCAAGGACGAGATCGCCAGGGTCGCGGCCATATCGGCCGACAACGACGAGGTGGGGCTCATTATCGCCGACGCGATGGATAAGGTCGGCAAGGACGGCGTAATCACCGTCGAAGAGTCACAGACCTTCGGCATGGAGTTCGACGTCGTCGAGGGGCTCCAGTTCGACAAGGGCTACCTGTCGCCCTACATGGTCACCGACACCGAGCGCATGGAGGCGGTCCTCGAGAACCAGTACATCCTGATCGCAAACCAGAAGATATCCGCCGTGGCCGACCTCCTGCCCGTGCTGGAGAAGGTCATGCAGGCGGGGCGGCCCCTTCTCATCATCGCCGAGGACGTCGAGGGCGAGGCCCTGGCGACGCTGGTCGTCAACAAGATCCGCGGGACTTTCATGAGCGTCGCGGTCAAGGCACCCGGCTTCGGCGACCGCCGCAAGGCCATGCTGCAGGACATCGCGATCGTGACGGACGGACAGATGATATCCGAGGAGCTCGGCATGAAGCTCGAGAACGTGACGCTCGACATGCTGGGCAACGCCCGCCAGGTCAAGGTCAGCAAGGAAGATACCATCGTCGTCGAGGGTAAAGGGGACAGCAAGGCCGTCGAGGGCCGCATTTCCCAGATACGCGCCGAGATCGACAAGAGCGACTCCGACTTCGACCGCGAGAAGCTCCAGGAGAGGCTCGCCAAGCTCTCCGGAGGCGTAGCGGTCATCAAGGTAGGGGCGGCCACAGAGGTCGAGCTCAAGGAGAAGAAGCACCGCATAGAAGACGCGCTCTCGGCCACCAAGGCTGCGGTCGAGGAAGGCATAGTCTCCGGAGGCGGGGTCATCCTGATCAACATAGCGAACGCCGTCAAGCCGCCGCAGAAACTCGGCGACGACGAGAAGACGGGGTACGAGATAGTCAAGAAGTCACTGGTGGAGCCCCTGCGCCAGATCGCGACCAACGCGGGTCTCGAGGGCTCCGTGGTGGTGGAAAAGGTCAAGGACCTCAAGGACGGCATGGGGCTCAACGCGCTTACCGGAGATTACGTCGACATGGTCGAGGCGGGCATCATCGACCCGGCGAAGGTAACGCGCTCGGCGCTGCAGAACGCGGCAAGCATCGCGGCCCTGCTGCTCACGACCGAGGCGCTCATAGCCGATAAGCCCGAGGAGCCCGGCGCGATGGGCATGCCGGGTGGAATGGGCGGAGGCATGCCCCCTGGAATGATGTAGGACAAGAGGCACGAAACGTGAAAGCGCCCGCGGCCCGCGGGCGCTTTCTTCTTTCCGGCGAGCCGGCTGGCTCATCGCGCTTGGCTAACGGCTCCGAGTCATCGAGTGAGCTTGGAGTAAGACCGGGTGACATCGAGGCGGCCGTTCTCTTTCCGCTTTCACGAGCGCGGCTCCTGTCCTCCCTGTCGCGCCGGGACCCGGGCGGGATAAGTGGATCGGAAAGAGCGCAGGGTGGGCGGCGATACCCTCAAAGTCTACGGTCAGATCCACTTGAGTGTCCATACGAAGACTATGACGAGGACCAGGTCGGCAAGGAAAGCGCCGGCGGTGATCAAAACCTTCGTCTTGGGGGACTTGAGGTCGTGGAAGATGGAGATGCCGTAGAAACCGCCGAAGTAGGCGAGCACGATCAGCCATATGTTCGGCCAGCGCCACCAGGCATAGTCCCAAACAAGGGCCCCCCACTTGTTCAGCAGGACCTCCACGAAGACGCAACCGAGGGCGAACGCCAGGGAGTAGACGACGCGGTTGGGGACGCGGAGCACCTTCTTCTTCCTGTCCGGGGGGAGCGCCCTGGTGAAGATGATACCGGCGATGGCGAACATCATCGCTATCTCGATCGTCAGCCCCACGAATATCAGGTAGGCGGTGTCCGCCGGCGCGGACCACATCGCGGCGTGCTTCGACCAGCGCAGGATAAGCGCGTTGAACATCTCCCAGGCGAACTCGAAGGCGAAGAAGGCGAGCCCGGCGAGAAAGACGTCCCAGCGCTTGCGCTCGGCCTCGGCGACGTAGACGTAGACCACCAGGGCAAGAAGGGGAACGAGGTACCAGGAGAAGTTGTGGGTGTTTCGCAGGTTCTCGAGGGCCTTCATGGATGCTTGCGTGTAAACAGGGTACATGTCTACTCCAACCCGGTCCCGTCCGGTCTTGAGGCCTTGCGCCTCAGCGTCCACGTGCAGCAGCCGTCTCCCCTGGGAAGGGAGCGGATTATCTCCATCTCGAGTGTAGGGTCCACCTCTTCGAGCCACGCCTCGAAGGTGCTGTTGTCCACGAGCTCGC
>CAZAIS010000329.1:0-3665 GCA_964485255.1 uncultured Acidimicrobiales bacterium
CTACCAGCAGGTTCGCCCCTCCCTCCAGCATGTGGGTCGCGAACGTATGCCTGAATACGTGGGGCGTCACGGCGTCCTCTATCCCGACCCTCCGTGCGTGCGCTTTTATTATCTTCCAGCAGCCCTGCCTCGTGAGCCTCCCGCCTCGGGCGTTCAGGAAGAGCGCGCTGCCTCCGGACCCTGCGGGAATATCCGGCCTCGCGGATAGCAGGTAGGCGGTTCCCGCGTCCGCCGCCGCCGATCCGAAAGGAACTATCCTCCATTTGTCCCCTTTTCCATGGACTGTCGCTGTCCTCTCCACAAGGTCCAGGTCGCCCACGTCGAGCCCCGTCAACTCGGATATTCTCATCCCGGTGGCGTACAAGAGCTCCAGCATGAACCGGTCCCGGACCGCCAGGCTCCCCGAGCCGCCGGGGCTTTTAAGCAGGTTTTCAACTTGCTGTCTTGTTAGAGCCCTGGGTAGCCGGTACGGCGTCCTGGGCGAGGCGAGGGCGGAGCTCGGGTCGGCACCGGCGACCCCTTCCACTAGAAGAAACCTGTGGAACATCCGGAGCGCGCTCGCGGCCTGCGCGACCGATCGCGCAGAGAGTCCTTTTCCCCCGGCGTCGGCCAGGCTCTCGACGAAGCCCGCCACCGCCTCCTTTTCTATGCGATCCGGCTCCGCGACGCCCCGCTCCTGAAGGTAGACCGCGTAGTCCCGGAGCACGCGCCTGTACGCCGCCAGGGTGTTGACCGAGGAGCCTTTCTCCACCGCCATGTAATCAAGAAACTCCACCGCCGCCGCGGCCACCGGCGAGGGCCCCGGTCCTGCGGGAGTGTCCGCCTCGCGAGCCACGGTCAGTCGCTCCCGTCGAACGGGCGTGAATCCCCGGCCAGAAAAGACCTGGCGAGCGCCAGCCCGATGATGCTCTTCGCGTCACGGATCGCGCCCGAGGAAACGAGTCCCGAAAAATCGTCCAGCGGTATCTTCACCAGCTCGAGGAACTCGTCTTCTTCCGGCTGCGCCTCCCCCGCTGAAAGCCCTCTGGCGAGATAGACGAAGAATCGTTCGTCCGAGTACCCCGGCGAGTTGTAGAACCGGGCGAGCTCGAGCATCTCCAGTGCTTTCATCCCCACCTCTTCGACAAGCTCGCGGACGGCGCATGCCAGGGGAGCCTCTCCGGGGTCGAGCTTTCCGGCGGGGATCTCCAGGAGGACACCCCTGATCGCGTTCCTGTACTGCCTCACCATAATCACTTCACCGTCGTCCGTCAGCGGCACTATCCCTACCGCCCCCGGGTGGGCCACCCGCTCCCAAGTCGCGGTCCTCCCGTCCGGAAGCTTGACACGGTCTATGTAGACCTGGATTACGCGCCCGTCGAATACGCGCTCCGTCTTCAACACCTCGTGGGATTCAACGTCGTAGTCCATCAGCTCTGCATGCTCCATTCCGCCGCAATAAGCCCCGCGGCCGCGGCCGCCATGAAAAACTCGGGCTCCCGGTCTATGCCCCTTCCCATGACACTTCCTTTTATCCGGCAATCCGACATCAGCTCCAGGACCCCGGTTGCGTCCACCACGAGCAGGTCATGTTCCAGCTCCAGCTCCGCCTCTCGAACCTGGTCGGCGATAAGGCGGCCCCTCTCCCCCTCGATGGCCGGAAACGCAACCATCGCTCGAGAACGAGCGGCGTGACGCAGGACGGCAACGGTGTGATGGCTGAGTCCCTTGTGCCGTTCACGCTCGTCGGCGAACGTTATCCTCGGTATGGCGATCGGCCGGCCTCCAAGACAAGCCGCCGCGTTCACTACAACCCCCTGCTCGATTCCACTGAATCCCACGGCCGAGCCCGTTCCCACGATCCCCGGGCCCATAAGCACGACCGCCGCGTCGGCGCCCGCGAGCCTCTTCGCGGCCGCGAGCGCGCCGAAGACCGTTACCGCCTCGAGGTCGCCCCCGAAGGCGTGTCCACTCGATATTACCGACGAGATGTATCCATTCTCCCTCAGGAACCTCGAGGTGTGGCTGAAGGAGGCGGGTAGAGCACCCCCGTCGGTCATTATGTAGGCAAGTCGTCCGCCCGGCGAAGCGTGGCGAAACGCGAGCGCCACTGGGAGCAACTGACTGTGCAACTCGCCCGCGATTACCGGCATCCCCCCGAGGACCCTTCCCATTTCGCCGGGGGTGACGTCCGTGAGCCTCTCCTCCGCCGCCTCCACGTTGACCTGCATCGGCGTGTAGCGGAGCTTCATTATGTGCCCTTCGCCGCCCGTGTCGAGCGACCGGCGCGACAGGTTCCAGACGATGAAATGGTAGCCCCCCGAGCCCAGGGACAGTTCCACCGCGGTCGTGTTCGCTATCACCGTGTCACCCGGCGCGACCGGGCCGGTGAGCGCCTCCAGCACTACGCCCCTCGAGGCGGCCCCGTCCTCCATCTCCAGCCCGACCTCGGCGACCTCGTCACCCCAACTCCTGACCTCTAAGACCCTCGCGGTCCTGTAGGAGCTCAACGCTTTTCACCCTGCCCTTCGCTTCCCGCCAGGTATGAAAGCCGCGTTATCACCCTCGTCATCGCCAGCAACTCTTCCTTCGTCACGTATTCGTCCTTGCTGTGGGCGTTAACCAGCCCGATGTTCATTACGGCCGCCGGCAGCCCCTCGCGGTTCAGCACGTTAGCGTCGCTACCACCCCCACTGGCGGTCAACTCGGGCTCGAACCCGCATTCCTCCAGCGCGGCGGCGAGGTATACCACGGGCTTGGAGGCGGGGTTCAGGTCGAACGCGTGAAAGCAACGGCGCACGTCGGACTCCAGCTCGCACCCCCACTGCTCAGCGGCTTCCTCGAAGCTCCGCGTCACCAGTCGGGTCTCCTCCTGGAGGCGCTCCTCCGAGTGAGAGCGAAGCTCGCCCTCGACCACCGCGGTCTCCGGGACGATGTTGACGGCTTCGCCTCCCGAAACCAGTCCTATGTTCGAAGTCGTCTGGCCGTCCAGCCTTCCCAGCTTCAGGCGGGATACGGCTCTTGCCGCGCATCCTATCGCGTTCGCTCCCTTCTCGGGTTCGACGCCTGCGTGCGCGGCCCGTCCCGTCACCTTGAACTTGAACTGGGTCTGGCTCGGCGCCCGGACCACGATGCCTCCCACGGGCCCGCTCCCGTCCATCACGACGCCCCATGAGCTGTCGAGCAGGGATACGTCCAGGTTTTTGGCGCCCAGGAGCCCCTCTTCCTCCCGGATTGTGAAAACCAGCTCGAGCGATCTGTGGGAACCACCCACCGCCGCGAGGTGCTCCACCGACGCCAGGATGGCCGGAATGTCCCTGCCGGTCATGTCCAGCGGCGAATCCGGCAACCAGGGCGTCGTGGCCTCTCTGGTACCGTGGATAATCGGCAGGGCCTCCCGGGTGCCCCGGGCGAGGATCCTGCGCAGCATAGCCCTTTCCCACATGATAAACGCCTACATAAAGGTCTTCACCGGCGAACTGGCCCCCATCTGCGGCTGCGCCGTGGCGGCCGGCGTCGGCGCGGCGGCGGCCATAGTCTACCAGCGCCGCGGCGGGGACCGACGGGCGCTCACGCTGGCGGTCAACACCGTCATAAGCGACATAGGCGGCATGCTCTGCGACGGCGCCAAAAGCGGTTGCGCGCTCAAAGTCGCCTCCTCGGCCGACTCGGCCGTGCGCGCGGGC
>CAZAIS010000330.1:0-3655 GCA_964485255.1 uncultured Acidimicrobiales bacterium
CCGGGTCCGGGGCCGGACGCCGCGCGACACGTCCCACCGGTCGCGCTCTCCTGAGAACCCGCCGACTCCTGCTGATTCTCGCGGCTACTTGATGTCCACCAGGGAGCTGATGCGCTTGACGCACTGATCGACGTAGTCCGGGTTGTCTACGGTTATCCTGATCGCGTTTCGCCTGCAGGCCGTGGCGCACCGCCCGCAGCCCTTGCACTCCTCGCCGATCACCGCCTTGCCGTCAACTATACTGATCTGTTGAAAGACGCACGAGTCGACGCACAGCCCGCAGCCGTTGCAGTTCTCCGTTACCTCGACCGTGACCCCCTCGAGTTTCTTCAGGATGTCGCGCGCCTCGCGTGAGGCCAGGGGCAGGCATTTGCTGATGCAGCAGCAGGTACAGCAATGGCAAATGGTCATCAGCTTCTTGTGCTCGCGGACACCGAGCATGACAGCGTCGCCGTCGAACTTGCCCACGCACGAGACGAGACCCATCTCGGTCGCCTCGCGGAGGTGATCGAGCGCCTCCTGCCTGCTCACCAGGCGTCCGACCTCCGGGTCGACCGAGCGTACGGCGGGGCCGAGGAACGTACACCCGAAATCGCCGGGGAACTCCTCGCATCCGTTCTCGCTCCTGCACGGACACCTGCTCAGGATCAGGTGGTCGCTGGCCTCGTTGATGAAGTGCTCTATGACCGATACCGGCGCGACCGTGCCCTCCGGAAGCTCGAGGTCCTCATAGACCGGCACGTAGGTCAGGGTCATGGACTCGGGAGGGAGTATCCTGCGCCCGAGTTGCTTGAGCCCGGGAATCCTGGTTGACTTGAACACGATGTCCTTGTGCTTGTACTGGCGCAGCAACCTGTCGAAGCTCTTCTTGCTCCTTGCCATCCCGATTCCCCTTTCGATTGCTCCGGGGCCGCCAAGCCCCAGGCCGCGGCCCGTTCAGGAAGCGCCTTTCGACCTGAGCCACGACGAGTACCTGTTCAGCGCCGCCGCCCCCGTAACGGCCCTCTCGATCGAATCGAACGCGGGCACCCCGGCGCCCTGGAGCGAGTCGTACCAGCGCCGGCAATCCTCCGGCGTGCCGCCGAGCAGCACCGCAAGCACGGGTATCTCCGGATACTCCTCCCTGACGCGCGACATGGCCGCGCCGGCGTCGAACTCGAACTGTGGCGCGACGCAGTAGATGGCGATCAGGATGTCGATTCCCACCTGGGACGCCATCGCCCGCATCAGCTTCAGGTATGCGTTCTCGTTCCCTTCCGCCGCGATAACGGACCAGATGTCGGCCGGGTTTCGAAAAGACGCCCAGTCGGGCATGCCGCTCGTGATGCGGCGCAGCGTGCCGTCGCCGAGCGGTGGGAGCAAGAGCCCCTTCCCAACGCACGCGTCAGCGGTCATCGCGCAACCCGCGCCGGAGATCGAAGCCACGCCGACGCCGTTTCCCCTCGGCAGGGGACAGCAGGCGAGTGCCTTCGCGCAGTCGAACATCTCCGTGAAGCCGTCCACCAAAACCGCTCCGGCCTGAGCGCTCGCCCCGCTGAACACATCGTGAGAGCCGGCCATCGACCCGGTGTGGCTGAGGGTCGCGTCACGCCCAGCCTCGGACTTTCCCGGGTTCAGGACCACGACGGGTTTACGCCGGGAGATGTCTCTCACCAGCCGGACGAATTCTCTGCCGTCCGCGGTGCCCTCCGTGTGGAGGGCGATTACCTCTGTCGCCGGATCGTCCCGGAGAAAGGCCAGGAGGTCGAGTTCGCTGACGTCGACCTTGTTGCCGAGACAGGCGATCTTGGCCGCGCCCAGCGCCTCGCTGGAGCCCATCCAGCGGGCGAAACTCGAGGAGAAAAGCCCGGTCTGCGTGACGAACGATACCGGTCCCGGTTTCATGGCTTCCAGGGTGATGATAGAAGTCACCAGACCGGAGCCGGTGTCGATAGTGCCGATGCTGTTGGGTCCCATGACCCTGATCCCAAGCCTCGACGCGAGGCCGCCGAGCTCGCGCTGCATCGTCGCGCCGGCGTCGTCCGCGTCGGCGAAGGCGGCCGCCGTGACGATCATGCCGCGCACGCCCGCGCGACCGCAGGATTCCAGCAATGAGTAGACGCCCTCTCGCGGTATGACCGCCACGGCGAGGTCGATTCCCCCTTCGACCTCCTCTATCGAGGTGTAGGCCTTGAGCCCCATGATCTCGCCGCCCCCGGGATGGAGAGGTACTATGCGCCCCCGGTATCCGAGTCTAAGCAGGTTGTCGATAGTGAAATTGCCCAGCTTGAGTTTCGATTTCGAGGCACCGGCTACCGCGACGCTGCGTGGAGAGAAAAAAGCGTTCATCACGTCTCTTTCCGGGATGAGACTCGCCTCCCGCATCGCTTGGTTCACGATTCCGACGGTAGGTCGTATTGACCGATGAGTATCTTATGACTAACCGATTGCGAATATCAACTTCGATTGAGGAAGTCCCTCGAGCGGCACAATGGCCGTCAGTTGCATGAATATTTTCTTTATTTTGATGGATTTATCATTAATAGGTACACAAATGGGCAATTAGTAGTATAATAGTGATTGTTTCGTAGCAGTCGTGAGCGTATCAGCAACATTTGCTGTTTGCGAGGTAACCATGACCGGAGTGACAGCCGGCGAGCAGGCCGAGAATTTCTACGATTGTCTCGAGGAAGTGATCCGAGCTGAGGTTCCCATCAAGCTCGTTGACATAGGAACCGTATCCGGGATGGACGACCTGTTCACCATGTGGGAGAACGCGGCAGACAGCCTCTGACGATTCTCCAACGCTCTATAGCCCGAGGACCCCGCGCCTCAAGGCGCGGGGTCCGCGCGTATCGGCTGAAGTGACACGACGGCTTCCACGGTGACGGATTCGACAGCGCCGGACCTCGTGACCTCATATATAATTAGCGGACCTCGTCGAAAAAGGAGATGTATTGAGCAAGATAGTGCTCGTCCGTCACGGGAGAACGGCCTGGCACGCCGAGGGGCGGTATGCGGGAACCGCGGACGTAGGGCTGGACCAGGCGGGCAGGGAGCAGGTCGCGAGAGTCGTCGAGCGCCTCTCCGGCGCGCAGTTCGCGGCCGTCTATTCGAGCCCCCTGTCCAGGTGTCACGACCTGGCGACGGCGGTGGCGGAGGACCACGGCCTCGAAGTGATAGAGGACCCACGCCTGGGCGAAATAGACCTCGGCAGGTGGGACGGCGAGACATTCAAGGACATAATCGAGAAAGACGGGGAGATTCTGAAGAAGTGGACCAGGGACCCGACGTCGGTTACGGTACCGGGGGGCGAGTCCCTGGCTTCGGTGCAGGAGAGGGCCATGTCGTGGTTCGATGAGGCTTGCGAGGCGCATCCGGACGCCACGATAATGGCGTCCAGCCACGGGGGTCCTATCCGCGCCATTATTTCCGCGGTCCTGGAGCTGCCCCTCGCGAACCTCTTCAGGTTAACCGTGGACCTCGCATCTATCAGCACGATCAACTACAAAGGCAAGTTCTCGAACCTCGAGGAGATGAACGACCGCTGTCACCTCGAGGGGCTGGACGCTCATACCTGGATGTAGTCCGAGGACGCGCCCGGGTCCGTGATTTAACTTCTCAGACCTGAGAGCCTGTCGCATAAACCCTCGATATCATACCTCGTCTCGAAGGA
>CAZAIS010000331.1:0-3654 GCA_964485255.1 uncultured Acidimicrobiales bacterium
GGGGTCACGACCACGGGGCAACAGATTGCGGGGTACGCGGTACCGCAACAGGGCAAGCTGTGCGCTTTCGACAGGAGCGGCCGTAGGAAATGGGAGTATTCTTCCGGCAGCTACGCGACCATGACGCCGACAATCGGCTCCGACGGCACGCTCTACTCTGGAACAGCCTGCTTCAAGGTCGTGGCGCTCGAGCCGGATGGAAACGTCCGCTGGGAGTTCTCGACCGGGGAGGTCAACACGTGCCCGTTCGTGTTCAGTCCGCCCATAGCCAGGAACGGGCTCCTGTACGCGTCTACCTCCAGCGGCAAGTTGTTCTGCATAACGCTCGACGGCAAGGAGAAATGGAGATTCGACAGCGGCGCGGCGAATGCCCCGGACTACCACTCCAACAACTTATACCCGCCCGCGTTCGGCCCGGACGGAACGGCCTACGCGACACTCTACGCCGGGCGCGTTTACGCGTTCGGCCCGGCGGCTCCCTGAGGAAAGGAGCGCTCGTGAAACGCTTGAAGGTGATCGGCATGGGAGCTATTGGAGTCACGCTTGCGGCGGCAGCCCTCAACCGGAAGACTGAACCCGCGCTCAGCATGCACGAGGATGACTGGGAGGAAGGGTACGTACCGCTCCAGGGGAGGCGGTACAGGAGCCTCGGCCATTTCCTGCACCACCAGCGCGAGCTGGTGCGCGTCCTCGGGCCGATAGCCCGGGTTTACGTCGCGGGGTCCACCGACACGGCCCTGCGCGAGCAGGTGATGATCGTTACGGCGATCTCGAACGCGTGCTCACCGTGACTCTTCGCGCACAAGCAGTTCGGTCGGGCTGCCGGGTTGAGCAACGAGCAGATCGGCGAGCTGGTGCGCCTCGATCCGGGGAAATTCGACCCGCGGACGCACGCCGCGCTCGCTTACGTCCGTGCGTTCCTGACCGAGCCGGACGGCGTCCCGGAGGATGTGAAGGAGCGATTCGAGGCCGAGTACGAACCCGGCGAGAGGACGCAGGTGCTTGCGGCCATGAAAGTCATGTTCTGCGTAAACCTGCTGGTGAATATGAGGCGCTGGGTCGTGGCGAGGATGACCGGGCGGCCGCTGGACACGGGCAAGGAGGTGTGCAGGTTGTGACCGTGGAGACAGGTGGCGGCCCTCGAGAGTGAAGGTCCGCCCAACGACGAGGCAGGACCGGGTATAATTGTCTTAATCGAACCCCCCGGAGGTGGACATGGACGAGGAGCGGTTGGACGTAGGCGGATCGATAAGATATGGCTGGCAGGCCATGATTGACAACATCTTCTACTGGGTTCTGATCGGGCTACTGTTCTTCATCGTCACGGCTATCTTCTACGTGCCGGCGGCATTCGCGTACAGGTACCCATATATCACCGTTATTGTCTACATCCTGGGAGCGTTCGTCAGCGTGTACATCCACATGGCGATAATCAATATCACGCTGGTCGTCTACCGGGGCGAGACGCCACAGTTCTCGGACATCTTCGGCGCCACCCGTTACTACTGGAAGTTCCTGATCGCCGATATCCTCTACGGGCTGCTCGTGCTCGCCGGAACGATCATGTGTGTCATCCCGGGCATCTACTGGGCGGTCAAGTACCACTTCTACGGGTATTTCATCATCGAGCAGGACATGAGCCCGATGGACGCGCTCCGCAGGAGCGGGCAGATCACCAGGGGAGCCTGGTGGGACGTTTTCCTTCTCTTCATACTTTGCTACCTGATAATGCTTGCCGGGGTGATTCTCTGCGGAATCGGAACGCTGTTCGCCTACCCCATAGTGATGATGGCTGTAGTCTACGCGTACAAGAGGGTTCAGGACACCGCGCCGCGGGTCGTGATGCCCACGGAAGCCGGCCCTCCCCCGGAAGCGCCCCCCACCTCCTGACTCGTGAGCTCATTTAACTTTTTGGGGTCAGGTCTAGAAAGTTAAATCACAGGTAGAGTAAACGCTGGTCCCCGCGGTCAATGCCGGGGAGCGTCATAAGCTACCGTCTATTGATTGTAGGAGTCTGTGATTGCCCGCACATTCTCAACGCTTTAACCAGGCGAGCCCCCTCATCCACAAGATTCGCGCTTGGTTCCGGAACCCTGCTGGCAAGGGAAGATCCCAATGGCTGTAATGCCTGATACATTTCCGAAGTAATCGTTCCAGCTCTCGCGACGTGCTTCGGCAACACCGTGATCCACAGGAGGAACCCCGTGACAACGGTTGCCTCGATCACAGGCCCCGCGTGTTCCCGCCGAAATAGCGAGAGGATATGAGTACAAGCAGGGAAACGGAGGAGAACGAGATGGCGGATGATGACACGAAGCAGATGCTGATTGGACTGGAGGAGAAGAGGCGAGACGCCTGGATCGAGCGCGACAGGGAGTCGCTGGAGGAGCTGATGGCGGACGACTTCATGGAAGTGAACTACTTCGGCCGCCTGTCGCGCGCCGAGATGCTCGACGAGCTGTTCGGTGACCTCAGGCTGCTGAGCTTCAACATGGAGGGCTTCAAGTGTGTCAGGGCGGACGGCGACGTGGCAATCCTCACTTACCGGTTATTCGAGAAGATCAGCTACACGGGAAGCGAGGTCAACGGAGACTTCCACGTGGCCGCGACCTACGCGCGCCGCGGGGAGCGCTGGCGCCTGCTGCTCTGGCAGATTACCCCTTACAATGGATGAGACGCCCTCGAGGAGGCCCGACACTATCGCCGCGCCCGACCGTTCCGCCGCATGTCGCAGTACGATTGATGGGACGCCCGCGAGGGGGCTTGATAGAAAGGGAAGGACATGGAATGCCGGAGGTGTGGGGCCTGCTGCGTGGCGCTGTCTATCTCCTCGCCAATCCCGGGTTTGCCGGGGGGCAAGCCTGCCGGCACGCCCTGCCCCCACCTCGACGAGCGCAACCTCTGCCGTCTCTTCGGCAGGCCGGAGCGGCCACGGGTCTGCAAAGAGTTCCCGCCCATGCCGGATACCTGCGGGTCGAGCCGTGAGGAAGCCTTCGAGCTCATGTCCTCGCTGGAGGAGATGACCAAGCCGGCCGGACCGGGCGGCGCCTGATTCCTGCGACACGCCGCCGGGGAACGCAGGTGAGCCGTTTTCCGGGCCCCGAACACCCGGGAGCGGCCGCGGTCCTCAAGCCTGAGGCGGCGGCCCCTGGGGCAGGTCCGACTTTCGCTGCACCACGTAACTCTTGTCGCTGAAGGCGAACATGTAGATTACTAAGAGGTCCACCACGGGGATCATCAGGAGTATCCCGTAGAGCCTGCTCCTGCCGCATGCCCGGGCGAGCTTCAGGCAAAGCAGTATGTAAATGACTACGTTCACGACCGGGATGAAGCAGAGAATGGTCCAGAGGATGCCCTTGCCGCAGACCTTGCAGACCAGGTAGACGTTAAGGATCGGAATCCACGCGAACCACGAAGGCATCACCCGCAGGTTCTTCGCTATCCTCTGCAGGCAGACCGCCCCGTAGATGTAGAGCAGAATCCCGACTACGGTGGACACGACGATGACAGCGGTGTTGCTTCCACTGGATTCCATGGCCCTCCCCCTCCGTCTACAGCGTTGCTCCGTGTATTTATAGCAGACTACCCGCCCCCGAAACAGGCGTCGTTCACTTTTTACTCCCATGAAAAACCGGACGTCAAGCTCCCCGGCAT
>CAZAIS010000332.1:0-3651 GCA_964485255.1 uncultured Acidimicrobiales bacterium
CCGGCTACGGCCGCATCCTGTCGACGGCGTCGGCGGCGGGCCTGTACGGCAACTTCGGGCAGACCAACTACGGCGCGGCCAAGCTCGGGATCGCCGGCATGATGAACTCCGCTAAGCTGGAGGGCGCGAAGTACAACATCAAGGCAAACACCCTGGTGCCGGTAGCGGGGACCAGGCTTACCGCGACGGTCATGCCTCCCCAGGTGGTCGACAAGCTCAAGCCCGAGTTCGTGTCGCCGCTGGCCGCGTACCTCGTCAGCGAGGGCTGCGAGCTATCCGGCGCGATGATGGTCGCGGGTGCGGGGTACTTCAGCCGCGCGGCGGTCGTCGAGGGGCCGGGTTTCTTCTTCGAGGAGCCCGAGAAGGTAACCCCGGATGACATCGCGGCGAACCTGGCCGAGATCACCAAGCTCGAGGGCGCGGTGGAGTACGACTCGGCGCCCGCACAGACGGGGCACGCGCTGAGTCACATCAAGCTCGACTGATACGGAGGTGGCGGTATGCCGATAGACGTGGCGAAAGCCAGTGGGGCCGAGATGCCCGCGCTCGAGTTCACCTACGATCACAAGACGGTGATCCTTTACGCGCTGGGGGTAGGCGCGGGCGCGGATCCCGCCGAGTTGAAGTTCTGCTACGAGAACGAGCCGGGCCTGCGGGTTCGGCCGACGTTCGGCGTCTGCCCGCCGTTCCCGGCGCTCATGAGCATATTCGGGGTCGAAGGCCTCGAGATCAACCCGCTCATGATACTGCACGGCGAGCAGTACCTCGAGGTGCGCAAGCAGCCCGCTCCCGCGGGCGGCACGCTGACGACCAGGCCCAGGGTCGCCAACATCTACGACAAGGGCAAGATGGCGCTGATCGAGCTCGAGGCGGAGACGGTCGACGAGTCGGGCGACGTCGTTTACTTGAACAGGTTCGGCGTCCTCGTTCGGGGCGAGGGCGGCTTCGGCGGGGAGAAAGGACCGACCACCGGCCAGGAGCCGCCGGATCGGGCCCCAGACAAGACGCTGGAGATGAAGACCCTGCCACAGCAGGCGCTGCTGTACAGGCTCTCCGGCGACCTGAACCCGCTGCACGCGGACCCCAACTTCGCGAGCATGGCGGGTTTCGAAAAACCGATACTGCACGGGTTGTGCACCTTCGGGTTCGCCTGCCGCGCGGTGTTGAAGGCCTACTGTGACGACGACCCCGCGAAGTTCAAGTCGGTCCAGGTAAGGTTCTCGAGGCCGGTATTTCCCGGCGAGACCATTGTGACCGAGATGTGGGACGAAGGCGGCAAGGTCCTCTTCCAGGCGAAGACCGCCGAGCGCCCGGACAACATCGCCATATCGAACGCGGTCGTGGAGCTCAACGCGTAGATACGCGCCGCGTAAGACGGGAAAAGAAAACGGGCCCGGTTCTCACCGGGCCCGTTTCCATAGGGGCTCGTCCAGTCCCTAGATATCTATGGTTGCCTTGGAGCCCGGGGTTACCCCGTTGGCCTCGAACCAGCCTCTGTTTACCTCGATGGCATACCGGTACTTGCCGTGAGGGCGCACGGACGCGGAATCGAACGGCTCCATGTCCTCGATCGCCAGCACCGTGCCGCTCGAATCGATGAAGGCTATCGAAAGCGGTATCGAAGTGTCCTTCATCCAGAAAGCGGTATCGGTATCGGTGTCGAACTTGAAGAGCATGCCGCTGTCTTCGGCCAGCTCCTTGCGTCCCGAGAGGCCCTTGCCTCTTTCGGCCCGGGTGCCGGCCACATCCACGTTCAGGGAGGCCACCTTCCCGTCATTGCTGAAAGCGACCGTGGATCCCTTGCAGCTTATCGCGAAAAAGATCGTTCCCCCGATCAGGGCGAATGCCAGTACAAAGGGTGTTATTCTTCGAAGGAATAAGGCCATCGGCCTTACCGCTCCGGCGTAATCTATGTGCCCCCATGGGTTTTGGTGTACTCCAGCTCTAACTGTCATCTCAACTTAATAGTTAATTTAGTGCCCTGTTTTTTCCTTCTCCTGCTATTTTCGTTTCACGGCCAACCGGTCCGTCAGGAACTCGAACCGGCCAGCGCCACTGATGGCCACCCATGCGTGGAAGGATGCGTTCATTCGCATTAAATGGGGAATAATCGCCGGTTCAATGGAGGCTGTTCCCGGCTGTTCCAAGTGGTTTTTTCCCTTGAAACCGGGTTTTTTTTGCGGACTCATACGGACTGTGGGATATAGTACAAAGAAAGGTGGGCATTGTAAACCTCATGTTGAGAGTTTAAAGAATTCACCGATTGATGATGGAAATGTCAGGTTTTGTTAGCTAAAAAAATAATTGTTAAAATTTGTTGAAAATGTTAATTCTAACAGTGAAAAGGAGTTCGCCGAGGGGGCGTCACGTGCAGTGCAAGAGCTGAGCGCGGCGGGTCGTCCGGAGGATTCAGGTTGGAGAAAAGGGGCGGCGTCAAAGGCGCCGCCCCGTGATTCGCGAAGCTGCTAGAGCCCCAGGCACCTGGAAACGATGAGCTTCTGGACCTCGGTGGTCCCGCCCACGATGGTCTGGACCCTGAGATCCCGCCAGGCCCTCTGTATCGGGTACTCCATCATGTACCCGTAGCCTCCCATCAGTTGCATCGCATGGTAGGTGACCTCGTTCGCGGTTTCCGTCGTATACCACTTGGCCATGGAGACTTCCTTGAGGCAATCGAGCCCCCGGTTGTACATGTCGGCCGCGCGGTACGTGAGCTCCTTGGCCGCCTCGACCTTGGTGGCGAGCTCGGCGATTTTGAATGCGTTGTGCTGGTGCCGGGAAACCGCCTTGCCGAACTGCTTTCTTTCCTTGGCGTAGTCAATGGCCATCTGAAGCGCGCGCTCGGCGCCGCCGTAAGCACCGACGGCGATCAGCAACCGCTCGGGCTGGAAGTTGGACATGATCTGGAAGAAGCCCTTGTTCACTTCGCCGAGGATCGCGGACTTCGGGACTCTCATGTCCGTGAAGAACAGCTCGGCGGTATCGCTCGAGCGCAACCCCACCTTGTCGAGCTTACGGCTGACCTCGAAGCCCGGGGTGTCGGTGTCGACTATGAATTCGGTGATGCCCCCGTACCCGGCCTCCTTGTCCGTCTTTGCCGCGACTACGACCCAGTCGGCCCGCGCCCCGTTCGATATGAAGATCTTGTTGCCGTTGATTACGTAGTCGTCACCGTCCTCGACGGCCGTCGCCAGCATGGCGGCCACGTCGCTTCCCGCCTCGGGCTCGGTCACGGCGAGCGCGCCCAGGCATTCGCCGCGAGCCGCCGGAACGAGGTACTTCTGTTTCTGCTCCTCGCTGGCATGGTGCTGTATGGCCGGTATCGCGACTTCCGTGTGGACACCCACGGCGGTGAGAAAGCCGCTGCAGCCGCTCCTTATCAGCTCCTCGAAGAGCACTATCACGGACCAGTAATCGGAGCCGCCGCCGCCGTACTCCTCAGGGACGCGCAGACCGAGCAGGCCCATCTCGCCCATCTTGCGAAAGGCGTCCATGGAGTATTCTTCCTTTTCCTCCCACTCGTCGACGAAAGGAGTAACCTCTTTCTCGACGAACTCGCGCACCGACTGCCGGAGCATCTCGTGCTCTTCGGTGAAATACGGGTATTTCTTCTCCACTTCCCTGTACCTCCTTAACGGGGTCGACGCTCGG
>CAZAIS010000333.1:0-3602 GCA_964485255.1 uncultured Acidimicrobiales bacterium
ACCTTACGTATCACTTCTGCTCATTACGCCGCACGACATGGTCGGGCCGGTCATGGAGCTGGCGCAGCAGCGGCGGGCCGCCTACAGGGACATGGTCTACCTGTCAAGCAAGCGCGTGGAGTTGAGCTATGACATGCCACTCGCGGAGATGGTCCAGGGCTTTTACGACCAGCTCAAGTCGCGCTCGCGCGGTTACGCTTCGCTGGATTACGAGTTGAATGACTACCGCGAGGGCCCACTGGTCAAGCTGGAGATTCTGGTGCACGGCGAAGTCGTGGACGCCTTCTCCACTATCGTCCCGAGGGAAGCCGCGCAGTCGCGCGGAAGGGAACTCGCGAAGAAGCTGAAGTCGGTCATACCGCGCCAGCTCTTCGAGCTGGCGATTCAGGCACAGGTCGGCGGAAGGGTCATAGCGAGAGAGACGCTCCCCGCGAGGAAAAAAGACGTAACGGCGAAGTGCTACGGAGGCGACATTACCAGGAAGAGGAAGCTCTGGGAAAAGCAGAAGGCGGGGAAGAAGCGAATGAAGATGATAGGGAGGGTGGAGATCCCCCAGGAGGCGTTCGTCGCGATGATAAAGAGTGACGATGCCGGGAGCTGACGGCGGCCGTAAAAAAGGCCGGACGAGGGGCAGGTCGTCGGTTAGCAGTCGCCCGCGCCGAGTGCTAAAATAATTGATGACGATCAGGTACCGAGGTTGACCATGACACGAGAGATAGACGCGAGAAAGAAGAAGATACTGCTCGCCGTCGTTCAGAGCTTCATTCTCAGCGGCCGGCCGGTCGGATCAAGCTCGGTTGCCAGGGCCGTTGACCTGGGACTGAGCCCGGCAACCGTGCGCAACGAGCTGGCGACACTTGAGGAGATGGGTTTTCTCAGGCAGCCCCATACGTCCGCCGGCAGGGTGCCTACAGATATCGCGTACCGCTTCTACGTAGACGTTCTAATGGGCGGGGCGAGGCCCAGCGGGCGCGACGCCGAGGCGGTAGAGACACTGTTTGCCGCCCAGACGCGCGAGATAGAGGGGCTCTTCCAGGAAGCCTCGGTGCTGCTGTCGAGGCTGACTCACACGACGGCGATCGTGTTCGCGCCGTTCAGCGCCGCCGATTCGGTAAGGCATATAGACCTGGTCCGCCTGAGCGACGAGCGCGTGATGGTGATAGTCGTAACTTCCAAGGGGCAGGTCGGCAGGCAACTGGTCAAGCTGACCGGGCTGGTGACGGACGATACCATGCAAAGAGCGGAGCGGTTTCTCAACAGGTCGCTCGTGGGGCTTGCGCTCGAGAGGATAGACCGGGATTCAATACTCAAGAAGGGGAAGTTCGGCGACTCCGGCACGAAGCTGATTTCGCAGGCCCTGGACGCCACGTGCGAGTATCTGGGTTCGATCGAGGAGCGCGTCTATATCGGCGGCACGGCCAATATCGTCCGCGACATGGGAGCCGACGGCCCGGAGTGGGCACGGATTCTCCTCGAGGCGATGGAGAAGCAGTATTTCATCATCGACCTGTTGAAGGACCTCTTGAGCGAGCGTCGACTGACGGTCCGTATCGGCGAGGAGAACAGGCTGCGCGAGCTTCAGCGTTATTCCTTCGTTGGAACGAGCTACCCGGTGGGACACGGTTTGCTCGGTTCTCTCGGTGTAGTGGGGCCCACATCGATGGATTACGCCAGGACGATAGGTATGGTCCAGTTCATGGCAGAGAACCTGGGGCGCACGCTCTACAGCCCCAGGGATTGAGCCGGCGACCCGACGAGGCAAGCAATCATGCACAATCACATAGACAGAGACCTCTATGAGATCCTGGGGGTCCCGGTAGGAGCATCCTCGGACCAGATAAAGAGCGCATACAGGGCACGCGCGAAGGAATGCCACCCGGATGTCGCGCAGGAGGACCCCGAGGGAGAGCACAAATTCAAGGAGCTGACTTTCGCCTATGAAGTCCTGTCGGACGCCGATAAGCGACGCGCTTACGACAGCTTCGGGCTGGACGGGCTCAGGCGGGGGGCGGGTATCGACTCGGAGGGTTTCGGTTCGATATCCGACCTGTTCGACGTGTTCTTCGGCGAGGGCTTCGGATCCCCGTTCCGCCAGAAAGAAAAGCGCCGCGGCAGGGAGCGGGGGCGCGACATGGAGATGCTCCTCAGCGTTACGATGGAGGAGGTGCTCGAGGGCTCGGAGCACGAGATCGAGCTGACGCGAATGGCAACCTGCTCGGAGTGCGAGGGCTCGGGGATGCTTCCCGGAACGAGCATGAGCGGCTGCCGCGACTGTAACGGTACCGGCGAAATACGGCGGACACAGAGAAACATGTTCGGTACTTTCATCAGGTCACAGCCCTGTCCAGCTTGTGGAGGAGCGGGACAGGTGATAACCGAACCGTGTGCGGACTGCCGTGGAAGGGGCAGGCTGGAAGTCGCAGAGAAGCTGCAGGTGTCCGTTCCTCCCGGCGTCGAGCGGGGCGACCGCCTCAGGGTCAAGGACAAGGGCGAGGGAGGTGTTCGCGGCGGCGCATCGGGGGACCTCTACGTGGTAATCGATGTGGCGCGCGACGAGAGGTTCGAGCGGGACGGGACGAGGCTGTACTCGCCTGCTTCTGTGAACATGATAGACGCGGCGCTGGGCGCCGAGGTGGAGCGTCCGGGTATCGACGGGGGCTTTACGTTGAAAATCCCGCCGGGGACGCAACATGGAGATATCCTCAAGGTAAAGGGCAGGGGTCTGCCTCCGAGATACGGTGGCAAGCGGGGGGACATGTTCGTCAAGATCGAAATCGTCGTTCCCCGGAAGCTCAGCGGTGAACAGAAGAGGATCCTGGAATCCTACCGCTCGGCTGGAAAGGAGAAGGCGAAGAGGCCTTGACGGCGGAATCCACCGACGAGGCCGGCTTGACTGCCCGAAATGGGACTCCCTGTATTCTACGTTACGGATGAAAGCCTCGACCGGAGGCGGGCCTCGTCTATAATCCGCGGATCCGAGGCCAGGCACCTCGCGCGGTCGCTGCGCGCCAGGACGGGCGACAGCGTTACGGTCTCTGACGCCAAGGGAACGTTCTACGGTGCCAGGATAGAATCGTCGGGTCCCGATTGCGTCACCCTGCGGCTGCTTGACTATCGCTTCGTTCCCCCCGAGCGCCCCCAGGTTGTGCAATTCCAGGCGGTGGCTGCAAACAGTTCGATGGATGAGGCTGTAGCAAGGGCCGCAGAGTCCGGGGTCGCGAGGTTCGTGCCTTTCGTATCCAGGAGGTCCCCGCTGGAGGCGGTAAGAAAGTGCGGGAGCAGGATCGGCAGGTGGAAGAAGATCGCCCTGGAGAGCTCAAAGACTGCTCGGAGGGCATATCCGCTGGAGGTTCGGGAGACGGCCGGGGGCTTCGACGAGGATTTACTGGCGACGGTCGGGGATTGCCTGGTCCTCTGGGAGGGCGAAAGGAGAAGGCCGATCGAGAATGCGCTGAATGACGACCCGCCGCGCTCCATAGGGTTGATCGTCGGCCCGGAGGGGGGCTTCGAGGCGTCGGAGGTGGATGTGTTTCGCTCGATGGGAGCGCGTCCCGCGAGCCTGGGCGGATTGAACATGCGCGCGCAGAGCGCCGGTTCTTACG
>CAZAIS010000334.1:0-3585 GCA_964485255.1 uncultured Acidimicrobiales bacterium
CAAGGAGTTTCGCAGGCGGGGGAGGATCAGGCTCGGCCCCTTCAGCTTCAATTCGCTCTTCCTCGACGCGTACGGGATGGTCGAGCTGTCGTCGCTTACCTGCCTGAAGATGCCCCTGCCGGGGATAGATTTCCCCCCCAAGTGCGTGGGTTTCCCGATGCCGCCGATAAGGGTGCGGATACTCGACGAGGACGGCCGCAAGGTGAAGACCGGGGAGGTCGGCGAGTTGTGTGTGAAGGGCCCGTGCGTCATGAAGGGCTACTGGGCCAAGCCGGAGGCGACCGCAGAGCTGATGGCCGACGGCTGGTTCAGGACGGGTGACATGGCCAGGAAGGACAGGATCGGCCGCGTTTACTTCGCCGACCGCAAGAAGGACGTCGTAAAGAGTGGGGGATACTCGGTCTTTTCGGTCGAGGTCGAGCAGGAGGTACTGGAGCATCCGGCCGTAGCGGAAGTGGCGGTCGTGGGAATTCCGCACCCGACCAAGAAAGAGGCGCCGGTTGCGATATGCGTGCTCGAGGAAGGGGCCTCGGCGACCACCGAGGAGATCCACGCCTGGTGCCGCGACAACATCGCGAGGTACAAGAGCCCGCGGGCAGTGGTGATCGTGGAGGCTTCCGATCTGCCACGCACCCCGACGATGAAGGTGCTCAAGCGGGAGCTGCGCGACCGCTACAGGGACATGTTCGCCGAATAGACCCGGCCTTCAGGACCGTCCTTTTGAGGAGTAAAAGAAGGACAGGGAAACGTAGACGAGGCCCAGGAGAACCGCGTAGGTCGCGCAGAAGACGACGAAAACCGCGAGTTCGTTCGTGCCCGCGCTCCGCGAAGCAGGCCGGGCGCCGCCGGCGGTGAGGGAAAGCAGGTCGCCCGGGTTGCGATCCGCGCCGGTTTCTTCCCTTCCGCGGCCTTCGCCGCCGCCGGTTTCGCTTGAAGGTGCTGGAAAGCCTCCCGCTTCACCATCACCCGCCTGCGGCGTTCCTTGCGTCCCCGCGATAACCGCCGGGCTCGTTTCACCCGCCTGCGTCGGGCTCTTCACCGCTTCCGCTCCGGCACTCGGACCAAGAGGGTACTGCCTCTTCTCGATGGCGGGCAGCGCCTCAGCGGTCATCCACGCCGGGTTCGCGTCGCTCGACTTCATGTAGCGGAAATGGCCGTCGGACTGCTGCGTCCCGGCGAGGTAGTCGAGCGGGGTCTTCCCCGATCGCGTCCAGTCCGCCGAGGCGGGGTCCTGGCCCGCCGCGACGATTCCCTGCACGGCCCAGGCCGTGGAAGCGATGTTCGATTGATCGGTGTTGTAGCTGAACCCGGCGTCCGGCGCCTGGCAGAAACGCAGATAGGAAATGGCGCGTTTCACGGTATTGCCCTGAGGGCTTTCCCCCGCCGCTATCAGCGCCTGCAGCGCGGCTCCCGTGTCGTCAGGATCGCTGCCTGTGTCAGCGCCGTAACCGAACCCGCCGTCTATGTTCTGGCGCGCCGCCAGCCATGCGCGGGCGCCCTCGGGAACGATCTCTCCTGCCGCCTTCAGCGCGATCACACCCCAGCAGTGCTCGTTGACCAGGTCGCCGATGTGCCCGTCGGCGGCCGTATTCGCCCGGATTTCAGCCACGAGGTTTCGGCTTCCGAAGGAGCGGGGATTCCCGCCCGCGCAGCATACGGCCAGGCACGTAATCTCCAATTCGGTGAGCTTCTTCAACTTCGCCGCTCGCGTGGACAGGTAGTCGAGCGGGCAAGAGCCCGACTTGCGCCAGGTGCTAACGTCCTGACCCGTGGAAGCCAGCCCGCAGATCGTCCACGTGGTCAGAAGCGCGGAGGAGGACTTGCCGGGCTCCGCGAACCCCCCATCCTGCTGCTGCCTGCCCCTCAGGTACTCGACCGCCCTGGCGATCGAGGCACCGTTTCCCTGCGTGTCTGCCTGCGGCGCGGTCTGTGCCCGCGCGAAGTCGTTCAACCGCAAGGCTAGAGCGACGGGCGTGAACACCAGTGTTGCGATCAACGCCACCAGGACCAGGCGGACGCATCGAGCGTTCCTCATGTGCCCGATCCCCTTTCCAGGTTATCTGCCGGCGCGAGAATCTCCGGTGGTTCCTCCTCGAAGAAGAAACGAGCCTGGTAGCGTCGCAGCATCGCCACGAGGGCGGGTCCCAGCAGGAACGCGAACAGGAAGCTTCCGGCGGCGTGGAGCGCGTCGAACCAGAGCGAGGCGGCGCACGCGGTAGCAAAAGCCCTCAAACCCGCCGGATGGACGAACCCGAGCACGTAGTACACGTTCATAAACCAGCCGAACATGAATCCCCAGGCCGCGCAATAGAGCGCCAGCTTCCAGCGGCAATCCAGCAATTTCCTGGGCCCCATCAAGCCGGCGGCGAACCCGGCGAGGCCCCAGGCCAGCATCTGCCAGACGGTCCAGGGGCCCTGCCCGAAGAAGATGTTCGATACGAGCGCGGTTGTCGCTCCTACCATGAAGCCCGGTAGCGGCCCGAACACGTAACCGGCCACGATTATTATGAAAGTCGAAGGCTTGAAGCTCGGGATCGCCGCGAAGAGGCACCTGCCGGCGACGGAGAGAGCCGTGAGCGTGGCGACTATCCCGATCTCCTTGGCATCGCTCTTGCTCTCATCGTAGCGCAGGTAGTAATAGACGAGTACCAGCGCGGCGATGACCAGGCTCATCAGCGCGGTATTGGTAAGGGATTTCAAGTCGAATGCTTCACCCGCTATCCACGCGCCGATTGCCGCCAGAAGCGCTACGAGGGCTATCGTCGACTTTCTCATCGCAATCTCGCAAGCATCGCGGACGCCTCCTCGCGCGTGACAATTCCTTCAGCCACGTCTCTGAAGCACTTGTTGTATTGTGTGGTGAAAAACAGGGAGTCCGCCAGCACCGAGTGCTTGTCGCCGTCGGCGAGCACGTGGCCCGAGCCCATCATCAGCGTTCGGTCGCAGCACTCCGCCGCGAATTCGAGGTCGTGCGTGACGAGGATCACCGTCTTTCCCTCTTCATTGTAGTCCTTCAGGTGCTCGGCGAGCCTGTCCTTGGTACCCTGGTCCACCCCCCTGGTAGGCTCGTCTAGCACCAGTACCTCCGGGCGGTAGACGAGGACCGACGCGAGGGCGAGTCGCTCCCGCTGTCCGCACGAGAGGTCCTGCGGGTTCGCGTCCCGCAGGTGGGCGATCTCGAGCATCTCCAGGGTGGACTCCGTCAACTCGGACCATGAATCCTCAGGCACGTTCATCGCCCGTAGGCTCGCTTCGAGCTCACGGGCCACGGTTTCACCGACGAGCTGGAGGTTTGGGTCCTGTCCCAGCATTCCGCAGGTTGCGGCCAGGCGCGCCACTTCGACGTCCCCGGTGGGGCATCCGTGCAGGTACACCTTGCCGCGAGTCGGCCGCAGCAGGCCGTTGAAATGCTTGACGAGCGTTGTCTTTCCGGACCCGTTCTCACCCAGTACGGCCACGAACTCTCCGGGCTCGATCGCCACGTCGACACCCTTGAGCGCCTCGGTGCCATCCTCGTAGATATGCCAGAGCCCCTCGACCAGGACCGCGGGGACATGAGAAGCCTCGTCGTTTTTCCGAAAGAAA
>CAZAIS010000335.1:0-3556 GCA_964485255.1 uncultured Acidimicrobiales bacterium
CCGAACCCGGACGTCTTCTCGAAGAGATGCGCGTGACCCGAACCGTTGACCACGACGACGGGTGGCTTGTCCTCCCCCTCGGTCATGTCCTCGAGCAGGTCCAGGCCGGACCCGTCCGGCAGCCGCGAGTCAAGCGCTACGACGTCGAACTCCTCATCCGACATCCGCCTCCTGGCCGCTTCGCCGTCGGCGGCCACGCTGACCTCGGCAAGCAGATCCCGCTCCAGGACCTCGCTGATGAGCGATGCCGTACCCTCGTCGTCCTCGACGATCAGCACCTTCATACGCGCGTCGAGACCCATGTGAGTTCCTCTTGAGCCGGGGGGCAAGCTGCCCCCCGGCACGCTGCCTGTTTCACAAACCGCTTACCCACGTGTAGATTACGGCCTCCCGTCCGGGGAACCTGTCTTTTCAGCGGATAATGCCCCGTTCAACGCCCTCGGATAAATGGGGGCCCAGCCAGTGCAACCGGTCTTTCCGCTCACTCCCCGGGGCGGACACGGGCGTCGTTTGTGCCCGGGGCCGAGCGCGGTTTGTGAAAACCCGCGGTTGAGGATATAGAATCGCCATGAACGCAGTTGCCCGGATGCCCGCCGGGTGTAGACGTCTGAACGGAGGTACCCATGGCCGAACGGACCTCGAGGAACGGCAAGGTCCTCGTAAAAGGCATACCGAGGTTTGCCGATCTGCTGGTAAAGGGCTTCTTCAAGCTGCCGCTCGTCAACCGCTGGCACCCATGGGTACGCGAGGACAAGACCGACATGCGTTGGTTGCCCATTAACGCCGACATAGAAGTCCCGGCGGGCGCGCCCATGCCCCTGGAGCTCATAGACAGGTTCGCCGAGGAAGCTTCCCACCGCGTAATCATCGAATACTGCGTGTGCAGGCAGGGCTGGAAATGCGAACACTATCCCCGGGAGATCGGTTGTCTCCTGATGGGCGACTCGGCCCTGGAGGTGAAGAAATACCCCTTCAAGGAGGTCGGAATCGAGGAGGCGAAAGCCCACGCGCGCAAGGCCGTGGAGGCCGGCCTCGTCCCGATCATCGGCAAGGCGCGCGCCGACAACCATATTTTCCGCGTGAAGGACCGCGGCCGCCTCCTTACCGTGTGCTTCTGCTGCGAGTGCTGCTGCGTCACGCGCTTCACCAACTACATGCCCCTCGAGTACCTGGAGCCCACGTTCACTAAGCTTGACGGTATAGCGATCGAAGTTACCGACGAGTGCACGGGCTGCGGCAAGTGCGTCGAGCGCTGCTACATGAACGCCATATCGGTCGTTGACGGCAGAGCGCGGATCGAAAAGGAGTGCAGGGCCTGCGGGCGCTGCGCGTTCACCTGCCCCTCGAAGGCGATCAAGCTGACCATAACCGATATGGAATTCCTCGAGAAATCGTACCGGCGCATAAGGTCGTACGTACGTTACCAGTAGGGGCGGCGCCGGCCGGGGTCGGGGCCGGCCGCTCGTGCCGCGCGAAAGGCCCCGCGTGGCCGTAAGAAAATGCGAACCCGCCGATATCGCCTCCTGCCGCGCGCGTCGCTCTGAAGCACCCCCTGCGACATAGGGCCGGCGACAGGCGACGCCGGACGACTGTCTCGCTGATTCCGCCCGATCGCGCGGTGAATGCCGTGATAGAATTGCTTGGCAATTGCAGTTCGGGACAAACCGGAGGAAGCTTCATGAAGCGAGTGTACAAAAGCGCGGCAGTCCTGCTGCTCGTGGGGGCGATGGTTGCGGCGGCCCTCGCGTGCGGCTCCTGCGGCTCGCCCCGGTTCGCCCGGGACGTCGAGGAGAAGCTCGACCGCCTCCTCGCGGTAACGATGGAACAGAACGGCATCCCCGGGGCGGTAGCCGGTGTCTGGGTGCCGGGTAAGGGAACCTGGGTCAAAGCCGCCGGCAAGGCGGACGTCAAGACGGCGGAAGACGTCAAGGATAACTACAGGTTCCGAATCGGCAGCATCACCAAGCCTTTCTCCGTCACCGTCATCCTCCAGCTCGTCGAGGAGGGCAAACTCGGGCTCGAAAACAAGCTGGACAAGTACATAAAGGGGTTCAAGTACGGGGACAAGATCACGATCAGGCAGTTGTGCAACCATACCAGCGGCGTCTTCGCCTACGACGATGCCCCCGGTTTCCTGGAAGCCAGCATCAGCGAACCGCACAGGAACTGGTCCCCCGACGAGCTCATCGACCTGGCCAGAACGGGAGAGCCGAGCTTCCCGCCGGGCCAGGGGTGGAAATACAGTAACAGCAACACCGTGCTCCTCGGTGTCATAGCCGAGCAGGTGACCGGGAACGATCTCGCCACCGAGATAAAGAGCAGGGTGGCCCAACCCCTCGGCCTGTCTGCCACCTTTCTGCCCAAGGGGTCCGAGATCGGAAAGCCCCGCAGCCAAGGCTACGTGCAATGGGCCGGAAGGTGGGGCAAGCCGGACACCGACGCGCTGGACGACGTCACCTCGTGGAACACGTCCTGGGCTTGGGCCGCCGGCGCGATGGTCTCGAGCCTCGAGGACCTTCATGTCTTCGCGAAGGCGCTCGCCACCGGCGACAAGCTGCTGAGCAAGGACATGCAGAAGGAGCGCCTGAGGTGGGTCAAAGTGCCCGGAGCCGAAGCGCTCGACTGCCGGTACGGGCTGGGGATCTTCGCGATGGGCGACCTCCTCGGGCACGACGGCATGGTCTGGGGATACAACTCGGCGGTTTACTACTACCCCGAAGAGGACGCCACGTTCGCAATCCTGTTCAACAGGGGTATGGACCAGAAAGACGGCCAGTGGGTCAGCCCCGCCGACCCGTTCGCGATGGGCGCGGCCTCGATAGTCTTCCCCGGCAAGATGATCTGGGACAGGAAGCAACAATAACGCTTTACGACCGGCACCGCGCTACGGGATTCGCGCCCCCACGAGGCACATGACTCCTTTCGGCTACAACTTCAGGCCGCAGTTCCGGCAGAAGGCGGCCGTCTCGCTCACGGGGCTCCCGCACTCACGGCAGAACGCGCGGCGGGGGGAAGCCTTCGCGACCGGGGCGCCGCATTCGCTGCAGAAAGACGCTCCCTGTCTAAGGGTGGCCGAGCAGACCGGGCATATATCCAACTCCGGCGTCGGCCTGTCCTCGAACTCGATCTCGCCGGCGCCGTCAAGCCCGGCAAGCTCCCTGACCTCCGCGAGGAAGTCCCAGAACTCGTCCTCGGCCGGCAGCCCCTTCGCGAGCTCGTCCAGCAACCGGTATGCCTTCACGTACTCCTCCCGCTCCACGTAGAGGCGGGCGGCGAGAAGGCACACCAGCGGGTTCGCGCGGCCCTGTGGTTCGGCCAGCACGATCTCGTATTGCTCCAGGGCGTCATCCCCCTTCCCCTGCATCTGCAGGGCCAGCGCGAAGTTGGACCGGAGCAGGAGGCTGTCGGGACTCGACTCCAGGCCCGCCCGAAGGTGGCGGGCCGCGGCTTCGCTGTTTCCATCCATGCCCTCGCTGATCCCGAGGAGCCATGCCAGGGCACTGTTTGTCCCGGAGTACAAGCCCTTGAAGTCGGGGTACTCGGAGATGAAATAGGC
>CAZAIS010000336.1:0-3544 GCA_964485255.1 uncultured Acidimicrobiales bacterium
TCTTTTTTCATCTTGCCCACCAGGAGGTCCAGCTCGCCGTCCAGCTTGTGCTGCCTGTGGTGGAGTTCCTCCAGGCCGGTCTCCGTCGCCCCGAGCGCGCGGCGCGCCTCCTCGAGCTCATCCGCGAGCCGGCCCAGTTCGTGCTTGTCCGGGAGGTTTTCGATTTCGCGCTCGATGCCGAATATCCGCGTATCGAGTTCCTGCACCTCCCGAAGTGTCCGCGCCAGTTGCTCCGGTGTCAGGTCTTTCTCCATTCTCTCCTCCACTACATGTAAGCCCGGACCTCGATATCCCATTGCCCCCTGTCGCCGGCCGAGGTGAGCAACCCCACGAGCTCGGGCACGATCGCCCGCTTGCTTTCGGCATAACCGGCGGTTATGACGCCGGCGCCACGCTCGAGCGCCCGGTTCCTGCTCCGCCGGCCCAGCTCTCCGGTCACAAACGCCTCCGCGCCGCGGCGCAAGGCGGCCTCCACCAACGCTTCGCCCGACCCGGGGGCTACCGCTACGCTCTCGACCTCCATGTCGGTACGGCCCTCCAGGACAACCTTTTCGGACGAGGACCAGGATGCTATTCTATCCCGGAGCTCCGCCAGGCTGCAGCCTTTTTCCAGGCGCCCGATCCTCCCGCGGCCCCGGGGAACCCGGGCCTCGCTCCGGTACACGTCGTAGGCCGCCTCCTGGTAGGGATGCCGCTCCAGCATGGCTGTGACAACCTTTTCCACGGCGAAGGAAGGACAGGGCATCTCCAGCCTGATCTCGTCGATTCGGCTCAGGCGGCCGACCTCGCCCCTGTAAGGCGCGGCTCCCTCACCCGGAAGAAACAAGCATTCGCCGCGTCAAGCGGAACCACGGACTCACCCCCGACGGATACCCGGTACCGCCGTCCCGGTCAGCCTCCCACGAAAAGCTTCCACAGGAAGCTGTCGGGCCCGACGGACGCCACGATCGCCGTGACTATGAGGCCGGCCGTTACAACTCCCGCGAATATCCAGAAAACCGCTTTCTTGAAAGGTATATCGAATATGAACGCCGCTACCGAACCGGTCCAGGCCCCGGTTACGGGAAGCGGTATCGCCACGAATATCGCCAGTGCCACCTCGGCGTGCAGCTCGTATTTCTTCTGGAGCTTTCGCCTAGTCCTCGCGAACAGCCAGGTGAAGAAACGCTCGAATATCCTCGAATGCTTCATCAGCCAGTCCGATGCGGGCCCCAGAAACAGGAGGATGAAGGGAACGGGAATCATGTTCCCCACTACCGAAACCAGGAAAGCCTGCCAGAGCGGAATGTGGAATACCTGGTTGGCTATGGGTATGGAACCCCTGAGTTCTGACAGCGGGATCATCGCGATCAGTAACGTGGCCAGGTACCTGTTCATATCTGAAAACCATCTTGCCACGCTCAGGGCGAATACAGGGCTCAAAGACCCCCCCGATAACCTTTGAACAGCCGGGCTCGTCGACGCTCGAGCGCCCTCCCGCCCGGGGGCGTGGACGTACGAGCTGCCGGTACCGTCGGAATAATACAGAATGGTTCTTTCAAAGTCGAGGGCCGGGCGCCGACCCCTCCGCGGACTCGGATGAATACGGGGCATCCGGCGACCCGCCTCGCCCCGGATGCGGCGCCGGGCCGCTCACCTAACGGTTCAGGTCGGCGGGTACGTCCTCACCCTTGAACTGGACACCCGGCCAGGGAGGACCTCCGTCCGCCAGGCATTCCCAGTTGCCAAGCATATTGTTCCAGACCACCAGGAAGTCATTTGCGGCGTCGTTTCGCACCCCGTGGATTATTTCCCAGTTGTCGTCGAGAGTACTCGTCTTCCGAACCGTAAGAGCCCAGTTGTCGACCGGCTGGTTTTTCGCGGCCAGGTACACCTGTATCGCCTCCGCCTGCGTTGCGGGCTTCGCCGGCGGCGTAGGCGAAGGCGGGTTCACCGGAGCTATCTCGAGGTCCGCCGGGGCTCCGAGCTGCTGGGGGTTCCAGTCTGTCCCGTAGGCCAGGACCTGCCAGGTGCCGTTGACCTTGTGCAGCAGCCAGAAGCCGGGTTGCGGATTGCCTGTATACCAGGAGACGTCTATCTTCCAGGTCGGGTCGGACTTGCTCACGGCGTTGACCGCGAAGGTGTACCCGGTTGCCGATTCGCCCCTGGCCTTCAAGTACGCCAGCATCGCCTGCACGGGGGTGTTATGCTCGATCTCGCCGGATTTGACTGCCTCGGGCTCCCGGCCGTTGGTGGTCACCTTGAAGGCTACCTGGTTGCTGCCTATTTCACCGAGGACTACCTTGACCATGTAGCTTCCGGCCTTTAGATCCGCGGGCACCTTGACCGCGATGCCGGTATCCGACCAGGAAGCCACCCTCGCCTCCGTATCCTGGAAGAGCACCTTGTTGGTGCCCTGGGTCTTTCCGAAGCCGTTACCCCTGATCGCGACGGCGGACCCGCTCGATCCGCTCGTGGGCGAGATGGAGCTGATGACAGGCTCCGCCGCGCCGCATCCGGCGATGGTAGCGCCCACCAGCAGGAGGGCACACAACAGCCCTGAAGCAGCAGGCAGGCTCTTGTTCATTGGAGTCCTCCATTCCCCGTCGGGAAACCGGTTCCTGGATATGTTCGCCACCAGCGCGCGGGCCGCCTTGGAAGTGAAGCGGGAATCTCAAGCGAAATAGATACCGAGGTCGGGGACCTGGATCGCATCCAGGTTCGCAAAAGAGGGCCTGGCTTTGCCGGCCTCGATCTCTTTAATTATTTCGGTGACCTTGTCGTTCACCGGGGTGAGCACTCCGGCCTGCCACGACATCCGGGACATGTAGCCGTTCAACGCGTCCACCTCGCAGCGGAGGCCTTTCTTGCAGTCCTGCAGCATGCTTCCCACGATGTCCCGGTGGGGATCCCAGATGAAACGGACGGCGCCTTTCGCGTTCTCGATATCCTGCTTCACGATCTCGAAGATAATCGCGGGGTCGGCGCCCTGCATGGGCTCCATCCTGACACCCAGCGCCCTGGAGGTGTTGATCGTCTCCATCATTACGCATATCGCGGCGGTGATCGCCTTCTCGTCATCGAGTATGCCGCCGTAGGGGCAATCGAGCACGGTGGAGAGGCCCGACATCGAAACGTTGACGAGCAGCTTGGTCCAGCGGGCCCCGACGAGGTTGTCCGTTATCGTCGCCTCCCCGGCGTTGTCCAGGACCTCCTTGACCTGCTCGAGCCTGGCGGTCGAACCGCCGTCGATCTCCCCGATGTCATAAGTCATCTCCGCCGGATTACTGGTCAGCTCGGACACTCCCGGCTCCATCCACGTGCCACCCCAGCCAACCGCGCCGCCGAGCGTGCGGTCCCTGCCGATAAACGAAGCCACTTTTTCCTCCGGAACCCCGTTCTGAAGAGTGATAAGCATGCTCGATTCACCCATGTGCGGAAGCAGCGGGGGAAGGGCGACGTCGTCGTAAGTGGATTTGACGAGGTAGATGAAAAGGTCGTAAGCGCCATCGAGGCCCGCCGGCGTGATCGCCTTCACCGGGGTCTCTAACTCCATGTGCCCGAC
>CAZAIS010000337.1:0-3539 GCA_964485255.1 uncultured Acidimicrobiales bacterium
ATCTCCACCGCCAGGTCGTTGTGCCCGGTGCGCAGGCCTCCACCGCCGCCGCAGCACCTGGAGTTTGTGCCTGTCCGGGCCATTTCCCTGACCTCGAGCCCCGGTATCGCCTCGAGTACGCGCCGCGGCGCTTCGGTGACGCCGCCGTGCCGCGCGAGGTGGCATGGATCGTGATAGGTTACCACCCGCTCCACCGGCTTCAAATCCAGGGCCCCCTCGTCGATGAGGGCCGCCAGGACCTCCGAGACGTGGAGGACCTCTGGAAAGAAAGGCGCGACCCCCGGGTACTCCTGCTTCATTATGCCGAAACAGCCCGCGCAGGCCGTCACCACGCGCTTGACCCCGAGGGAATTAATCTTCTCTATGTTCGCCCGGGCCTGCGCCGCGAAAACGTCTTTCATCCCCACCCGCATCGCCGTGCTGCCACAGCAGATCTCTTCCCGTCCCATGATCCCGAAGTCCACCCCCGCCGCCTGCAGGACGCTCGCCGTGGCCACTGCCACCTTCTGCATCGCGGGCAGGTAGGCCGCGGTGCACCCGGGGTAGTAGAGCATCTCCGCGGGCTGCCGGGGGAGCACCTTCACCTTGTTCTCGAGCCTGCGCGACCAGCGGTCCCGCTGCGCCCTGGGCATCTGCCACGGATTGTCGTAGTTCTCAACGCTCCTGACCATGTCCATCTGGGGATCCAGGGGACCCTTCCCATCGACCACCATGACATCGCGCAGGAGGTTGACGAGCTCGGTGAGCCTTATGCCCATAGGGCACCGCACCGCGCACGAGTAGCAGGCCGAGCAGTAGTAGAGCACCTCGTCGCGAAGCACCTCGTCGCGAGCGCCGATCAGCACCAGGCGCACGATCTCGCGGGGGCTCAGCTCGGAGTACGCCGCCACCGGGCAGGACGCAGTGCACGTCCCGCACTGGAGACAGGAGCGCACCCTGTCGCCGATGGGATTTCCCTCTACGAGTTTCTCGAAGAAGTCACCGCGGAACTCGGTTACGGGTCCCTTGTCGCCGGCAGCCATCGCCTTCACCGTCCTCCTTCGCGGCCCGCGTAATCGCGCGGGCCCCCTCGTATCGCCGCCTCGCGGTCCGTCTCCCGCGCCAGGTAGCCGAGGATCTCGGCCCGCAGGTCGGTGAACTCCCCGCCGGTCCGCGTCCTCGGGTAGTCCAACCGGTTCGAGAACCTCTCGACGATCCTCGCGGGTCTCGCGGACAACCCGATAATATCCTGCCCGAGGTATACGGCTTCGTCGACCGAGTGCGTGACGAAAACAATCGTGGTGCCGGTCCGCCGCCACAGGTCCACCAGGAACTCCTGCATGGCGTTTCTGGTCTGCGCGTCGAGTGACGCGAACGGCTCGTCCATCAGCAGTACCCTCGGCTCTACGGCCAGCGTCCTGGCGATCGCCACCCTCTGCTTCATGCCGCCGGAGAGCTCGCGGGGGTAGAGGTTGTCATAACCGCTCAGGCCCACGACCTCCAGGTACCCGTCCGCCGTCTCGCGGGCCTTCTCCCGGGCCATCCCTTCGATCTCCAGGCCGAAGGACACGTTCCTGGCGACCGTGCGCCACGGGAACAGGGCGAACTCCTGGAAGACCATTCCGCGCTCTGGTCCGGGGCCGCATACGGCCTCCCCCTCCAGGAGAACCTGCCCCGAAGTCGGGGTTTCCAGCCCACCCATGAGCCTCAGCAAGGTCGTCTTTCCGCACCCCGAGGGACCGACGACGCAGGTCATACCCCCGGGCGCCACATCGAGGTCGATCCCCTCGAACACCTCCAGGGCCCTGCCGCTCTTCTCCTCGGTGAAGGTCTTGGTGACGCCGCGCAACGACAGCACCGCGCCGGTACCGCCTCTTTTCATCTCCACCTGAGCACCCTCTTCTCCAGCAGCCTGATGAGCCAGTCGATCAGGAAGCCGACGATCCCTATTACCACGATGCCCGCGACCAGGAGGTCGAAGCGAGCCAGGTCCCGGGCCGTCATTATCATGTACCCGAGCCCGTACCCGTTCTTCACGCCGACGAGCTCGGCCGCCACCAGTGTCATCCACGCGATGCCCATGCCTATGCGTACGCCCGTCAGCACCGAAGGCATCGCGCCCGGCACCAGGACGCGCCAAAGCACCGTCCCCTCACCGGCTCCGAGCGTCTTCGCCGCCTCCTCGAGGCGCCCGTCCACCGACTTGACGCCCAGCACGGTGTTGAGGGCCATCGGGAAAAAGGCCCCCAGCGCTATGATGAACGTCGAGGAGCCGAGCCCCAGGCCGAACCACACCAGCGCGAGCGGCATCCACGCGAGCGGCGGAACGGGTCTCACCGCTTCCACCAGCGGGTCGGCGACCGCCTCGGCGGCCTTCGACCACCCCATGAGTATGCCCAGGGGTATCGCGATCAGGAGGGCGACGCCGAAACCCGAGAATACCCGGAGCAGGCTCCAGAACAGGTGGCCCCAGAGGCTGTACCCGGGCGGGAGTCCAGTGGCGGCCAGGTCGTAGAGCCCCTTGATCGCGTCCCAAGGAGAGGGCGTCGCCGCTCCCAGGGCGCCGAGGCTCGCGAGCAGTTGCCAGAGGCCCAGGGCCACCAACGGCGATATGATCTTCCATTTTCGCACGGTCAGCCCCCGGGAATGAACGAAACGTCTACGAGGCGCCGGGTGAACGCTCCCGGGTTCCCGTCCTTGATCACACCCGCCTGCATCATGAATTCCACGTATCTCTGTATCTTACCGACGTCGGGCTCGCAGGAGAACTCGATATTCTTCATGGCCGCCCTGGCCACGGCTGTCGCCTGCCCGGTGAACAGGTGCGCCATGTCGGCGGCCTCGAGCGGGTTCTTATTGATATACTCCGTGGCCGTGGCGTGGGCTTTCAGGAACCGCCTTACCGTATCCGGGTCCCGCTCGAGAAACCGCGCGTCCGCGACGACCATGCAGCAGGGGTGGTGCGGCCATATGCTCTGCGATTTCTCGAGGATTCTTCCCGATCCCTGCGCCTCGGCCATCGACGGGTAAGGTTCCCACGCGACCGCCGCGTCCACCTGCGCGCCGGCCAGTGCCTGGAGCATCTCCGGCGGCTTGACCACCGTCATCTTCACCTCCGAGGCGTCCACCGCGGCTTTGTCGAGCGCCGTGCGCAATAGGAAGTCCTGCACCGTCGAGATCCCCGGAATCGCGATCGTGCGCCCCTTGAGGGCGCTCACGTCCGTCGCGTCCAGCCCCGGTCTTACGATTATCGCCGATCCGACCCGGTTGACCTGCGCGACGATCCGGACGTCCGCCATCTCCTGCCCCGCGAACGTCAGGCACGGCGCGACGCCCACGTAGCCGATGTCGAGGTCACCGGCCGAGAACGCGCTCATCTCCTCGGGGCCGGCGTTGAACACGCCGCTTTCTCGCACCTCGAGGCCCTCCCTGGTAAAGAAACCCTTCTCCCTTGCGACATAGTAGGCGAGCTGGTGGAGGTCGTTACGCAGGTAGCCGACCCTTACGATCCCGGGCTTCTTCGCGCCTCCCCCGCAACCCGACGGCGCGAACACGGCAAG
>CAZAIS010000338.1:0-3511 GCA_964485255.1 uncultured Acidimicrobiales bacterium
CAGGCTTCAGCCTCCGGCCTCCACGTCGCGGAAACGATCATGAAGAGGTACCGCAAGGGGGCCTGAGGCCGCCGGGCCGCCGGGCGCCGGTTTTCGCGGGGCACCACGGGCGCGAAGTTGATATAGTAGCATCGTCTCTTAAACAAAACCAACGAAGCGGGGTGTTCAAGTTGCCCGGAACGGTGATCCTCGGCGCCCAGTGGGGCGACGAGGGAAAAGGCAAGATAACCGACCTCATGGCGGACCGGATGGACCTGGTCGTGCGTTTCGCGGGGGGCAACAACGCGGGTCACACGGTGGTCTGCGGCAACGACGAGTTCAAGCTCCACCTCATGCCTTCCGGCATCCTCTACCCGCACATCACGACCGTGATAGGAAACGGCGTGGTGGTGAACCCCAAGGTGCTCCTCGAGGAGATGGACGGCCTTCAGGGGCGCGGGATATCCTGCGACAGGCTGCGCATAAGCTGCAACGCCCACCTGGTGATGCCCTACCACCTCGCGTTCGATCGCCTGGGGGAACTGAGCCTCGGCAGCGCAAAGCTGGGCACGACGCACCGGGGGATAGGGCCTGCGTACTCCGACAAGGCCGACAGGATGGGCATGCGCGCCCAGGACCTCCTCGACGAGAAGATATTCCGTGCGAAGCTCGAGGTGTCGCTCGAGCGCAAGAACGCCATTCTGACCAAGGCCTTCGCCCAGGAGCCGTTCAGCGTGGACGAGATACTGGAAGAGTACATGGGCTACGCGAAGCGACTCGCCGGGCACATAACGGACACCTCCCTCCTTATCTACCAGGCGCTCCAGGACGGGAAGAAAGTCCTGTTCGAGGGCGCGCAGGGCACCTTCCTCGACCTCGACCACGGCACTTACCCGTTCGTCACGTCGTCTTCTCCGACCGTGGGCGGCGTCTTCACCGGAACCGGCGTCGGCCCGAGGGACATAGAAAAAATCATCGGCATAACAAAGGCTTACGTGACCCGGGTCGGCTACGGCCCGTTCCCGACCGAGCAGCAGAACGAGATAGGCGAGACCATGGGGGCCAGAGGTGCCGAGTTCGGGACTACGACGGGCCGCAAGCGCCGTTGCGGCTGGCTCGACCTGGTCCTGCTTCGGTACGCGGTGCGCGTCAACAGCCTGACCGCGATAGCTCTCACCAAGCTGGACGTGCTCTCCGAGTTCGACAGGCTCAAGGTCTGCGTGGGTTACTCCTTCCAGGGGAAGATCTACCACGAGTTCCCCCCGCACCAGACAATCTTTCACAAGTGCGAGCCGGAGTATCTCGAGCTTCCCGGCTGGCGGGAGGACATTTCCGGCGCGACCGAGCGCGACGAGCTTCCCGAGGCGGCCGTCAGGTATATAGAGTTCGTGGAGCAGGCCGCCGGCGTTCCGGTCGAGCTGATCTCGGTCGGCCCGAAGAGGACGCAGACGATAATAACCCGGGCCGAGTACAAGATGCCCATCGAGGAGGGCCCTTACCTGTACCGGGAGGACTTCGACCCCCGCTCGAACACGACCGGTTGAGTCAGGCCCGCAAAGGAGCTTCGAATGAAGGTGATGATAGTAGGAGGCGGGGGCAGGGAGCACGCGCTCGCCTGGAAGCTCTCGCAGAGCCCGCTGGTCGGCGAGATGATTTTCGTACCCGGGAACGGCGGGATGAGCATGATGGGCGAGTGCGTCAAGGCTGACTTCGAGGACCCCGATTCGATGGCCGACCTCGCCGCCGGGCGGGGGGTGGACTTCACGGTCGTAGGGCCCGAGGCGCCGCTTGTAGCCGGCCTAATAGACGCGTTCGCCGCCCGGGGGCTCAAGGCTTTCGGTCCCACCCGCGCGGCGGCAAGGCTGGAGGGAAGCAAGCGCTACGCCAAGGACGTGATGGAGGCGCACGACGTTCCCACCGGGCGCGCCAGGAGGTTCGATGATTTCGACGAGGCCCGGGCTTACGTCGAGTCGCAGTCCCCTCCGCTGGTGGTGAAGGCGGACGGCCTGGCCGCCGGCAAGGGCGTGATAGTTGCCTCCAGCGCGGACCAGGCTGTCAAGGCGCTGCGGGATTGCCTCGTGGACGGCGTCTTCGGCGAGTCGGGGGCTTCCGTCCTCGTCGAGGAGTTCCTCGAGGGGCCCGAGGTCTCCATCCTCTCGCTCTCGGACGGGGAGGCGGTCGCGCACATGGTCCCTTCCCAGGACCACAAGCGCGCCTTCGACGGCGACGAAGGCCCGAACACAGGAGGAATGGGCGCCTACTCGCCCGTTCCGCTTCTGGACGACGCGACACGGCAGCGGATACACGAGCGCGTCATGGAAGCCACGGTGGGGGCTATGCGGGAAGAGGGCGCGCCTTACCGTGGAGTGCTCTACGGGGGACTCATGCTCACGGACGACGGCATGAAGGTGCTCGAGTTCAACGTCCGCTTCGGTGACCCGGAGACACAGGCCGTACTGCCGAGGCTCTCGAGTGACCTGGCCCCGGCTTTGCTCGCAACCGTCGACGGCGCCGTGGCCGGCCTCGATATGCGGTGGCTTCCCGATTACTGTGTCTGCGTGGTCGTCGCGTCGGGGGGCTACCCTGGAAGCTACCGTAAAGGCATTCCTATCCAGGGGCTCAAGGCCGCCGCTTCCGACTCGTCGGTCGAGGTGTTTCACGCGGGAACCGCCATCGAGGACGGCAAGGTGTTGACCTCGGGGGGCCGAGTGCTGAACGTCGGAGCCAGGGGAGCGGATTTCGAGGAAGCCCGCGGGCTGGCATACGAGGCCGTCAGGATGATCAGCTTCGAGGGAATGCACTACAGGACCGATATTGGGTTCAGGGCCCTGGAGTGGCAGCACGAGCACGGGGTATAGTAGCGGTCAGGACGCGGGCGGCCGGCCCCGGTGGCAGGGTCGGGGGCCGCTCGAGGTGGGAGCTTCGATAATGGAACCGATCAAGGTGCTCGTGATAACGGGTAGCGACAGCGACCTGCCCGTCATGGAGCAGGGCGCCGAAATGCTCCGCGCGCTGGGGATCGAATGCGCCATGTCGGTGGCCTCGGCGCACAGGGCGCCGGAGAAGGTTCAGGAGCTGGTACGCGAGGCCGAGGAGGCGGGGGCCGAGGTCATTATCGCCGGTGCCGGCATGAGCGCCGCGCTGCCGGGGGTCGTCGCCTCCCACACGGACCTCCCGGTAATAGGAGTGCCCCTGGACTCGGGCATGCCCGGGGGGATAGACGCCCTCTTCTCGATCGTCCAGATGCCGACGGGGATACCCGTCGCCACGGTGAGCGTCGGCGGCGCGAAAAACGCGGCGGTGCTCGCGGGGCGCATACTCTCGATAAAGTACCCGGACGTGAGAAAACGGCTCGAGGATTATCGCAGGAAGCTCGCCGGAGGCGATCCTAAATGATCGAGCGTTACAGCCTGCCTCGAATGAAGGAGATCTGGGGCGACCACGCCCGCATGCACAACTGGATGCAGATCGAGGTGCTGGCGGCCGAGGCCATGGCCAGGCTGGGCGCGATCCCGCAGGAGGACCTGGTCCG
>CAZAIS010000339.1:0-3510 GCA_964485255.1 uncultured Acidimicrobiales bacterium
TAGAGCTCATGACATACTCAAAGGTCGAGGCCGTCGAGGGATACGTGGGCAACTTCAAGGCGACCGTCCGCAAGAAGGCGCGCTACGTCGATTTCGACAAGTGCACGGGGTGCGGGATCTGCGCCGAGAACTGCCGGCTGGCGGGGCGCATCCCCTCCGAGTTCGACGAGAACGTCGGCAACCGTTCCGCCATCTACCTGCCGTTCCCGCAGGCGGTCCCGGCCAAGTACACGATCGACCCCGAGCGCTGCCTGCAGCTCACCAAGGGCAAGTGCGGCAAGGAGGGGCCCGCGTGCGCCGCGGCCTGCACGGCCAACGCGGTTGACTTCGAGCAGGAGGACGAGCTGGTCGAGATAGAGTGCGGCACGATCATCATCGCGACCGGCTACGACGTGTTCGACATGAACAAGAAGCCCGAGTACGGCTGGGCCGACTACGACAACGTGATAACGGGGCTCGAGTTCGAGCGCCTCGTCTCCGCGTCGGGGCCGACCGGCGGCAAGCCGCTGCTGGGCCGTGACAAGAAGGGAGAGGGCGGCTACCTCCCCGAGAAGGTCGCCTTCATCCATTGCGTGGGGTCGCGCGACAAGTCGGTGGGCAACGAGTACTGCTCCAGGGTTTGCTGCATGTACCTGGCGAAGCAGGCCCACCTCATCAGGGACAAGCTGCCCGACGCCGAGATTACCGTCTTCTACATGGACGTGCGGGCTTTCGGCAAGGGCTTCGAGGAGTTCTACGACAGGGTAAGGCGCGAGGGCGTGCGCTACGTGCGCGGCAACCCCAGCGAGATATACAAGAAGTCCGCCGACCCGGAGGACCATGCGATGGTCCTCAAGGTCGAGGACACGCTCACCGCTACCCCGATGGAGTACGAGGCCGACATGGTGGTCCTGGGCGTCGGGCTGGAGCCGCGCAAGGACGTGCGCGAGATCATAGACCTGTTCAAGCTCTCGCAGTCCACCGACGGGTTCTTCCTGGAGGCGCATCCCAAGCTGCGCCCGGTCGATACCGCGTCGGACGGCATCTTCCTGGCGGGCTGCTGCCAGGGACCCAAGGACATCCCCGACACTGTCGCGCAGGCCAAGGGAGCCGCCTCCAGCGCGCTCATCCTCATGGCATACGGAAAGGTCAAGGTCGAGGCGCAGGTGTCGGTGGTCAGCCCCGACGAGTGCCGCGGATGCGGCTTCTGCGTCGAGGTGTGCCCGTTCGGCGCGATAGAGCTGGTGGACGAAAACCGTATGGGCAATATCGTCAAGGTGGCGTCGGTCAACGAGGCGCTCTGTAAAGGCTGCGGTTCCTGCGCGGCCGCGTGTCTCTCGGGGGCCATCCAGCCCAAGTCCTTCAAGGACGAGCAGATACTGCCACAGATCGCAGTGCTAGGAGTGAAGTCGTAATGAGTGAAGAGTTCGAGCCCAACATTGTCGCGTTCCTGTGCAACTGGTGCTCATACGCGGGAGCGGACCTGGCGGGGACCTCGAGGACGCATTACCTGCCGAACGTCAAGATCATCAGGGTGATGTGCTCGGGCAGGGTCAACCCGCTCTTCCTCCTCAACGCCCTGCAACAGGGCGCCGACGGGGTTCTCATCTCGGGCTGCCACCCGGGTGACTGCCACTACCTGGAGGGCAACTTCTACGCGCGCAGGCGCTTCATGCTTATGCGCAAGCTCCTCGAGCACGTCGGGGTGGACCCCGGGCGCGTGAACATGAGCTGGGTCTCGGCCTCCGAGGGCGCCAAGTTCAAGGACGTCGTCGAAGAGGCCGTCACCAAGGCCAGGGAGGCGGGCCCGATGGATCAATTCAAGCGGAGGCAGATAAATTGGTAGACGAAAAGAAGCTCAGGGACAAGGCCGCCGAGGTCATAAACCGCGAGGACGTGAGGCGCCTCATCGGCTGGCAGCGAGGGACCTACGGGTTCGAGTCCGCGCCCATCGTGCTCGAGGATGCCTCCGAGGTCGACCGGTTGATCTTCGACCCGACCTGCGTACAGAACCCGGCGTCGCTGGTGGCGATCGAAGAGAAGTTGCCTGTCCCCCGCGGGCAGGAGCCTGACACGCGCAAGGTCGCCGTCCTTGTGAAGGGCTGCGACTCACGCGCGGTGGTCCAGCAACTGGTCGAGAAGGCGTACGACCGGGAGGGCATCGTGGTGCTCGGCGTGCCGTGCACCGGGGTGATCGACAGGCGCAAGGCCCAGGCGATGTTCGGCATCGCTTCGGCCCCCGTCGAGGTCAAGGAGGAGGGCGATAAATTCGTTCTCTTGATCGACGGTGAAACGAAGGAAGCCCCCAGGAAGGACCTCCTGGCCGACAAGTGCCTTCGCTGCCGCTTCCCGAACCCCCTCGTCGCCGACGAGATGCTGGGTGACGAGGTCGAGAAGTGGGCCGACGACGACTTCTCCGACGTGGACGAGTTCGAGAAGAAGTCACCCGCGGACAAGTGGAAGTTCTGGGACGAGCAGTTCTCCAAGTGCGTCCGTTGCTACTCCTGCCGCAACGTGTGCCCGATGTGCTACTGCGTTGAGTGCGTGGTGCAGAAGATGAAGCCCCAGTGGACGCGCCGCGCGACGGACATCAGCGAGAACACCGTGTATCACATCCAGCGGGCGTGGCACCTCGCGGGGCGCTGCATCGAGTGCGCCGAGTGCGAGCGCGTTTGCCCCGTGGACATCCCGATCACGAAGCTCAACCGCAAGATGACGCGCGACGTCGCGCAGATGTTCGAGTACGAGCCCGGAGTGGACGCGGAGGCCGAACCGCTGCTGGCCTGCTACAACCCGCAGGACCCCGAAGAATACATAATGTAGGTGGGTGACATATGGGAGACTACAAGTTCGAATCAGACAAGCTGGCCGAGGTCATCGGCGCTCTCGAGGGCTATGAGGTGTTCGCCCCCACCGCTGTAGGGGACGTCGTCCGCTTCAAGCCGGTCGAGGACCCGGCGGCGGTCAGCCTGAAGTTCGCGAACACGAACGTGCCGCCCAAGGAGCTCATGTTCCCCGAGACCGAAACCCTGTTCAAGTACAGGGTGGGGTCCACCGACATCGAGCCCGGGGTGCCCGACGAGACGGCCAAGAGGCTGGTGCTGGGCATCCGCCCGTGCGACGCCCAGGCCTACACGATAGTGGACAACCTGTACTCGTGGGACTTTCCAGACCCGTACTACCAGAAGCGGCGCGAGAACACCGTGCTCTTCGGCCTCGCCTGCTCCGAGCCCGTCGCGAACTGCTTCTGCGCGTCGCTGGGCGGCGGGCCCGCGTCGGAGACCGGGCTGGACGCGATTATCTTCGACCTGGGCGACGCGTACTACGTGAAGACGCTGAGCGACAAGGGCGAGGAAGCGGCCAAGGCGATGGGGCTCCAGGCGGCAGGCGACGCCGAGAAGAAGGCGGCCGCCGCCCAGGAGAAGGAAGCCGCGGGGAAGATCAAGCGGTCGATAGACACGGCCGGCATCCCCGAGAAGCTCCCGTCCCTGTACGACCATCCTTTCTGGGAGCAGTTCTCGAACCGGTGCC
>CAZAIS010000340.1:0-3493 GCA_964485255.1 uncultured Acidimicrobiales bacterium
CGGTGAGGAGATCGAGGAATTCACCATGGAGCTCGCCCGGGGCATGACGGAAAACGCCCCGCTGTCCATGGCCGGACACAAGAGGACCCTGAGGGCCATCTCGCGCTCGGGCGCGCACTGCCTCGACGCCGACAGGAGGGCAGCCGTAAACGACCTGGTGGCGCACGCCATGCGCAGCGAGGACGCGAAGGAAGGACTGCTCGCTTTCCTGGAGAAGAGGCCGCCCCGATTCACGGGTTCATGACGCCGGGACGTCCCGCCCGGGACCTCCCTCGTACTGAGCTTTCCATCGCTTAACTAGCGGGCCGTCCTCCCGCCAGCAGACACAACTGTCGATGAGGTTGAGGCTGTCCGCGGTTTCCAGCATGACTTCCGCCCTCCGGCTTTCCTCGGTAAGGTGTTTTCTCATGAAGGAGTAGCGACCCAGCACGCTGACGTTTCCCATGCTCATGACCAGCGAAGAGAGGTGGGTGCACCCGTGCTTCGAGCCGACCGTAGATTTGACCATGTCGGTGAAGCCGGGGACGATCTTGTGGCCCACGAGCGCGTCCAGGCTCTCGAGGCCCGGCAGGCACTCCTCCATGGGGTGCGTGGGCATCGTGCCGCTCACCTCGAGGATCTCGCCGTCCCATGCTCTGACGACCATCTCCACCCTTATGCCGTGGAGCGGGTCTTCCCCACGCGTGTCCTCCAGCGTGCCCATCAGCCGCAGGTTCTGCCCTTCTTCCGCCACGCTTACTGAAATGTCTCTGTTGAACAGGGTCATTCTCGCATCACCTCACGATTTGCAGAGGTCCATTTTATCGCAGATCCAAGGGCGCCTTTCGCGACCGGCATGATAGGGTTTATCCTGTGTTAGTTGGATACGGGCTCTCAAGGCCCGGGACGACGGCGGTTCGCATGAAAGGATGGGGACATGGAAGAGCTCCTCGTTGAAAGAAAAGGAAACGTTGCCGTGCTGACGCTCAACAGGCCGGAGAAGAAGAACGCCTTGAGCATGACGCTCGTGCAGTCCCTGGGCGACACGATCGAGAAGTATCAACTGGACGACGAGGTGCGGGCCGTGGTCATTACCGGTGCGGGTGAGGGATTCAGTACCGGGGCGGACCTGTCCGGCGGGGGAGGGCGTGAGGACGCTTTCACACCCTTGGGGATGCGCATCACCTGCTTCGCCTATTCAAAGATGGTCAGCGCCATGTGGTTGCTGGAGAAGCCAATCATCGGCGCCATAAACGGAACGGCGGCCGGCGCCGGCTGCAACCTGGCGTTCGCCTGCGACCTGCTCGTCGCATCCGAGAAAGCGAAGTTCATACAGGTATTCGTGCGCCGCGGCCTGATCGCCGACGCGGGAGGGACATATTTCATCCCGCGGATAGTAGGTCTCGCGAAGGCGAAGGAACTGATGTTCTTCGGGGAGGACGTCACCGCGGAGAAAGCCCTGGAGCTGGGCCTGGTCAACCGGGTAGTTCCCCACGAGAAGCTGATGGACGAGGCGATGTCGGTTGCCGGGCACCTCGCGGAGGGTCCGACCCGGGCCATAGGGATGATGAAGAGCATGCTGAACAAGTCCTTCGAGTCCGACCTCATGAGCGCTCTCGACCGCGAGGGTTCGCTCCAGGGCATCGCCGTCGGTACCAAGGACGTGGTCGAAGGCGTCACCTCCTTCATGCAAAAACGCCCTCCGGACTTCAAGGGTTGTTAAACAGAGGCGTCGTTCACTTTTTACTTTTCTTGTTTACTTTATGGCGTTCACCCGGGCCTGGAGGTTGAAAAGTAAACAAGAAAAGTAAAAAGTGAACGACGCCTCTGGTAGAATGCTTGCGTTGGAGGCGAAAGGGGGAGTCTTGGAGGAAAAAGAGCTACGCGAGGAAACCGCCGGGCGAGAACCGGCACCGCTTGTGAAGGCCTGGAAGGAGTCGACCAGGCCGCAGCGGGTGATGGTCCTGATCGTGATCGCTTACTTCCTGATGACGACTTGCGTACACATCGTGAGCTGGGCCATTCACAAGCCACCGCTACGCCCGGAGGCCGTGGCGTTCGCCATGCTCTCCATGCTCGTCATCTGCATCTGGCATTCCTGGATTGTCAAAGGCCCGCGACCGACGGTCGCTTTCTTCCTGATAGCGTGGATCATATCCTGGTTCTGCGAGTTCATAGGGCATAACTGGGCATGGTTCTTCGGGCACTACAAGTACACCGGCACGCTGGGGCCGAGGGTGGGCGGCGTGCCGCTTCTCATTATCGTGACTTGGTCGGTGATAATTTACGCGGCTTACATGCTGATCGACTGGATCATCGGGTTGCGAGGCGACAAGCCGGCCGCGACATGGTGGGGCAAGACCGTCTGGGGTCTCCTGACGGCCGCCGCCACGGCGACGCTGGTGGTGGCCTGGGACATGATGGTCGACCCGTTCGCTACCTCCAGGGTATGGATGCAGGCCGTCCAGAAGGAGCCGTGGTGGTGGTGGCAGGGCGGCCCCTACCTCAAGGAGATGGGCGTATGGAAGGGCTCGGGCGGCGTCCCGATCGGCAACTTCGTGGGCTGGTGGCTGGCGCCGTTCTTCATCATCTTCATCTTCTACATGATCTTCCAGAAGCGGAACCTTATATCCGGCAAGCTGGTGAACGTCGTGCCGAGCCTCGTGTACGCGTTCATATATTTCACGGTTGTGTTCGTGGTCCTCGAGATGAACTGGTACGAGAACGGCATGAACCAGGTCGCCCTGATAGGGACGTTCACAATGATGCCCGTCATCTTCCTGTGCGCGATAAAGATCGTGAAAGACTACACCAGGGAGCAGGGCGAGCCCTGAGAGGACCCCCGGCATCCATGGTAGAATAGAGCGCCTTGGGCCTTCGCAGTTCCGCGCCCGAATAATCTAGGGGTGTTTGTCATACGAGTATTCAGACTGCCCGCGCTGTGGCTGGCCGTCCTGCTGAGCCTGGCCCTGGCGCCGGGGATCGCGCGAGCCGCGACAAACGGAGGCTCCGACGCGATGGGTTCGTCCGCGGGGCCCGCTAAAACCTGGTACTTCGCCGAAGGTACGACACGGCCGGGCTTCAGCGAGTATGTCTGCCTGCTCAACCCCTCCCGGGAGGCCGCGACCGCTGAGTTCACCTACATGACGGGCAGCGGCGAAGCCCTCACCAGGAGTTACGACCTGCCTGCCTCCAGCCGAACCACGGTAAACGTGAACAACGAAGTGCCTCCCGGCAGCGACGTGTCCATAAAGATCTCCTCGAGCGGGCCGGTGGTCGCCGAGCGCCCGATCTACTTCAACTACGGGGGCGCGTGGGACGGCGGGCACGTCGTAGCCGGCGCGAACGCGCCCGCCCCGCGATGGTACTTCGCGGAAGGGACCACGCGCGACGGGTTCGATACGTACCTGTGCATTCAGAACCCGGGGGAGAAAAAGGCCTCGGTGGACCTCGAATACTACCTGGGTGACGGGACTGCCAGGACCAGGAAGGGCATCGATATCGAACCCCGCAG
>CAZAIS010000341.1:0-3488 GCA_964485255.1 uncultured Acidimicrobiales bacterium
GTCAGGGGCAACTGCAGATGAAAGCGCGCGCCCCGGCCGGCTTCCGCATCGACGGATTCGTCAAGGAGCCCATGGGCGTCGGCTGCTACGCGAGCCTCTCCTACGTCCAGGGAATCATGGGGAAAGACGCCTTCAACCTGGTCCTCGTGAAGTGCTCGCCCGCAGACGCCGGAGGGATAGCGGCAAAGCTCCGGCGCATGCCCGGCGTCGCCAAGGTCGAGGTGAAGGGCGATACGATAGCGGCGATGAGCGACGCGATCAACGGCGCGATACGGCCCATGTTCAACATCGTGCTGGTCATGGTGCTCGCGATCGGCTTCGCGATCGTATTCACCCTCACGACCATCATGTTTCTGGAGCGCAGGCAGGAGATCGCGACCGCGCGCACCCTGGGCTGTTCTCCGTCATCCGTGCTGCGCGGGTTCCTGCTGGAGATGCTGCTGGCGGGGCTCATCGCGCTCCCGGCGGGCGTGCTGCTGGGATGGGGCCTGTGCTGGGTGCTCATGAACAAGGTGCTCAGCGCGAGCACGACCCAACTGGCCCCCGAGATGAGCTTCGCCTGGCTTCCGGTCGCGCTGCTGTGCGCGGCGTTCCTGGCGGTGATAGCGCTGTCGGTGCTGCCGTCATTCAGGCGGATCTCCCGGATCGACCTCGCCGGCGCCGCCCGCGAGCGGGCTGGCTGAACAACCCTTTACGGCCGCGTCCTTTCCCGCCTGCCTCTCGAGACGTCTCATGCGAAGCAGCAGCACCGAATAGAACGAGAAGCCGACGAGGAATATCGCCCTGAAGGATATCAGCACCATCGTGAAGATGAGAGCGATGAAAAGGCTTTTCTCTTTGCCCGCGTTCACGAAAAAGACCCGCCAGTTCAGAAACAGGAACGCGACGAACGTCAAAGAAGCAAGCATGGTCTGGCTCGCGAAGATCCACTTCATCGCGCCCATGTCCAGCCTGCATAACCTGTACAGGAATAACGCCTCGAGGAGATGGCCGGCCGCCAGGAGCGCGGTGGCCAGAATCAGCATGAACTCCAGGAAGGACGGCGAGAATGAGCTGTAGAGCTGGTGGGTCGTGACGAGGAAGCAGTACGCGTAATACAGGCAGCAGCAGGACCCCGCGGTCCACAACCATTTCGAGTAAAGGTGGAAGACGTCAAGGTCTCTCAGCTCCCTGATCGCCGCGCCGTAACCGAACGCCAGGGTCGCCATGACGAGCCCGAACAGCGAAAGTGATGAGGCTGCTATCGATTGGAACGCGTGTTGCATCCTGTCTTTACCTCCGGTAAGAGCTGGAAAACGTTCTCGAAACGCGTGAACCCGGAACCAGGGTGAATCCACTTGACGGTTCGCCAACGCGCTTCCGGGCCGCGGCGCGCCGTCATGGGCGCGGCCGCCTTGTCGGGCACCAGTCTACGCGTAGAGCATCCCAGGCGCCACAGCACGGAGCTTGCGGCGGCTCCAACTCGGTCGCCGGCGGGACCGTCGCCGTGCTTGCAGGATCGACCTCTCGCGTGTAAACCTAACGCTGTGAAGAAAATCGAGGGAATCAAGCGTGTAACCGGCAACCTGAGCAATAACATCTATATCGTGGAGAACGGCGAGGAGCTGGTCGTGGTGGACCCGGGGATGCCGTCCGACCACGCGAGGCTCATCGACCGGATCAAGAGCCTGGGGCGCTCGCCCCGGGAGGTTTCGAGCATCCTGCTGACTCACTTCCACGTGGACCATGCCGGTTCCGCCGAAGCGCTCAAGCGTGTCAACGGCGCGAGGGTATTCGCCCACGAGGAAGATGTCCCTTTCCTGGAAGGCCATGCGAGCATTCCCAGCGTGTACCCCGCGGGCATACAGGGCAGAGCGTTGATGACCTTCCCGAATACGGTCGCGAAGTACAGCCGGGTCCCCGCCGTCGAGGTGGACGCGCCTTTCAAGGACGGGGACACGCTGCCGGTGCTGGGCGGCCTCCGCGTCTATCACGCGCCGGGCCACACTCCCGGGTCATCGTGCTTCCTGTGGACCGACAGGGGCATACTTTTCACGGGGGACGCGATACAAAACCTGTATTTCTTCCTGACTCTCCCTGAAGCCGGGTTCTCCTGGGACGTCGAGCTGGCGGGCCGCTCGGCCGCCAGGGTGGCCGAAGCCCTCCGGGACGAGGACGTGCGGGTCATCTGCACCGGTCACGGCCCCGTCGTACGCGACGGCGCGAATGAGAAGATGGCACGATTCGCCGCCGGCCTGCGCAGGCGCGGAAAGGCGTGAGACCGCGCGGAACTCCTGTCCGTCGACCTTTCGATGAACCAAGCTCGCGGCTTGTCCTTCAATCCTTCCAGTTCCACCATTTGAGGAGCTCGGGGTCGTGGCGTTCGCTCGACGCGTAGTAGACCGCGCAGCGGAAAACGTAGAGCTGGCAGCGATCGACCGTGTATCCCTCTTTCGCGCAGAACCTGTCGTAGAGCTCCTCCGGGTCCCGTCCGGCGAGATCGTCGGGTTTTTTGAATCCCATGCTCCAGAGGTCCTCCGCCGTCTTCTCTCCCACGCCGGGAATCTCCATGAGCGGCAACAGGTTGCGCCTGCACACGTTCGCGCTCACTCGCCTCACCCCCGTTCTATCAAACGCCGCCGGCCGGCGGGCGGCCTTCCACGACCAGAAAAGCGTTCCTGATGTCTTCGGCCACCATTCTTTGCTTGGATTTCTCGATGAGGAAGTTCTTTCCCGTCTGCAGGTAGGAAGGAAAGACCCTGCTGCCCTCAAATGAGAACTCTCCTTCGCGGATCTTGTAGGTGGAGCCGGCAGGGATCGCTCTTACGCCCTGTCTCCTCCGCGCGATGTAATTCAGTGACTTGATGGCCGCGTCGCCCATCAGGAGAATGGCCCGGAGGTTCGGCAGCGAGCCGATCTCCGCCTCGAGCGCGCAGGAGTGCTCCTTGATGACGGCCGCCGGTATCACGTTCCCTTCCTTGGGCTCTTTCACGGCCGTCGTCAGGAGAACTCCCACGTCGAGAATCCCCGGAATGCCTTGGACCTCTATTCCGGCGCTTTTGAACGCCATAACGGTATTGGTGACGTACATCGAGTCAACACCCGAGTAGAAGCCGTCGCGCTTTCCCGCGGGCGGCGCCTCGCACACCATGAGAATGCGTATGCTTCGTGGATCCACGCCTTCGGGCAGGCGATCCGGCCGTGCTTTCCCCATCCGCTTCACCCTTCTCGCTCGAACCTGTATCGCTATTTTACCCTCCTCGGCCCCTGTATCGATATGCTCGCTCCCGCCGGTCCGTTCAGCGTGCCTCTGGGCCGCGCGCGGAGGCGCACAGCTCGATTGACCGCTCGCTGGTGAAGGGATAATCTCGTTTCCGGCACTCGACTTTAACCACGGCCGAGGAGGTTTGACATGAAAACGAAGCACGCGGGTCCGGGAAAGCTGAAGTTGCTGTCGCCACTGGTCCTGCTACTCGTAACCTTCCTGTCGCTGCCGGTCGCGTCCTGGG
>CAZAIS010000342.1:0-3484 GCA_964485255.1 uncultured Acidimicrobiales bacterium
AGCGTGCTGATCAACACTGTGCTTCGATCCGTATGCTCAAGAACAGCGAGGGCCTGCTTGAGACTTCCGATCCTGGGCACGTCCTGCTTCCTGCCGAGGAGCAGCTCACAGGTCACGGTCATACGAAGACGCTTCCTGCGAGGCCTATCCCTCTTGACGTTTGGATGCCGTTTTTCGGCCTTTGGCTTGCGGAGGGTAGCGTCAGTCTCATCAAGCACAAGCCGCAGAACGGGCATGAGCATGGCTCAGGTTACGTGGTGCAGATCAGCCACTTCGATATCGAGAACCTGCGGGAGATCGAAGCGCTTCTCAGCCCCTGGTTCAATGTCAGGGTTTACCCCAACCTCGGCGTTCTCCGCATCAATGATCAGCAGCTGGTGAGCTACCTTCGCCCTCTCGGCAAGGCTTGGGAGAAGTACATCCCGGCTTGGGTCAAGCAGCTGCCCGCAGAGCGTCTCCGGGTACTTTGGGACTGGTATATGCGGGGGGACGGTCACGATCATCGCGTTGGCTACACGTGCTCACCGCGTCTTCGGGATGACTGGCAGGAAGTTGCGCTCTACATGGGCATCTCCGCCGATTGGGTTCAGCGCAAGCCCCGCCTTCGTAATGGGCGCATCAAGGGGCGGGAGATCATCGCTCGTCGCCCGCAATACGAGGTGACCTTCAACCATACGCAAAGTCAGCCGATGGTTTGCGCCCGCTCCTACAAGAAGCCTGTGCGCACTGTGGTGCCTGCGGAGGAGTGGGGTGGGCGGGAGGTCTTCTGTGTTGAGCTTCCCCGGCATCACACTCTCTACGTTCGACGCAACGGCAAGGCCGTCTGGTGCGGCAATACACGCACCTGGGACTTGATGGCCGCCGGAATGCGGGCGGCGGGTTTCACCCCGGAGGGTGGCATCGCTGAGAGCTTCGGCCTACCCCTCCTGCAATGGATCCATGGCCAAGGATTTCCCAAGAGCCTCGACATCGCCAAGGCCATCGACAAGCACCTGGGCGTCTCGCGTGAGGTGCTGGGTGAGCGCACGGTGATTCAGGGTGGGGGCACGAGCCTTGAGCTTCGCGCCGGGGAGCGCCGGGAGGTCCAGGTTCAGGTGACGGCAGCCACGAGCCCCGAGGCCAAGCGCTGGGAGGGCTGGGGCACGGGGCTCAAGCCCGCCTGGGAGCCCGTCATAGCCTTCCGCAAGCCCGGGCCGCAGGCCGGGTTCAAGCCGCCAGACTTCCCTTTCCGCTACGTCTCGAAGATCACTGCAAGCGAGGCGGATCGCGAGCTTGACCCGATGGCGTACCGTGAGGGGGTTGCGATTGAGAAGAATTCGCACCCGTGCCTTCATCCGCACGAGCTGGTAATGACGCCGCTCGGTTTTCGGCCTATCCAAGATCTTCAGGTCGGAGACTCGGTGCTTTCGGCCGATGGTCAGTTCCACGCCATAGAGGCGTGCACGTCCCACCCTTACACGAGCGAGAGTCTCGTAGAGGTACGGGTTCTTGGGACGAACCTCACCACGCTGGCCTCCGACAACCACCCCTTCCTGATCTGGCGTCCTGAGCGAAAGGGTAAGGGTATCGTTGGGGGTGTTGTCACCTGGCTCCGCGCTGACGAGATCCGCCAGGGTGATTACACTATGACGCCCATTGTGGGTGGGGGGCCATTCCCAGACCCTCCGCGCGCCGAGGACACCGAGTTCTGGTTCCTGGTGGGGCTCTATCTGGCTGAAGGGTGGGATTGGCCTGCTGGGCACGGGGACAACGTTTACCCTGCTTTCTCCCTCCACGAAAACGAGACCGACCTGATCGCACGGATCCAGATGTACTTCCCCGACGTACAAGTTAGCGTCTACCATGATGCAAGCCGTGGCGTGAAGGTTCTGGCCTTTGACCCAGAGATGGGGCGGCTTTTGCGGGATCTCTGTGGTAAGGGTGCCGCGACCAAGCAGCTACATCCCTGCGTTTGGAATCTGCCTGACGAGAGCCTTGACTCGCTGATCGATGGGTACTTCGCAGGCGACGGCGGGCTTGTCCGCACGTATCTTCAGGCGAAGACCTCCTCCCGAGACCTCGCCTCGCAAATGCGGTTTCTCGGGGAGATGCGGGGTTACAAGGTCGAGATGCAGTTTTGCCAACCCGAGCCGGGGCAAATCGGCGGGCGAGAGTTCAAAGAGACGCTCCCTTACTATGTCCTTCGCATGTCTAATCGAAACCGGGACATTCAAGGGCGCAAGCCGTCAAAGCCCACAGTCCTTGAGCATGAGGGCACCCACTACCTGCTCTCTTACGTGAAGGGCGTCTGTCGTGTCCCGTACTCGGGTGATGTCCTTAACCTCACGGTCGAGGGCTCTCCGACGTTTCAGACGGCTGTGGGTGTGTCGCATAATACGCGCAAGCCCTTGCGGATCATGGACTGGCTGATCGAGCTGGTCAGCAGGCGCGGTGAGATCGTGCTCGACCCCTTCTGCGGGAGCGGCACGACGTGCGTAAGCGCGATCTGGCTTGGGCGTCAGTGGGTCGGCTGCGAGATGGATCCGAAGTTCCACGCTATCGCCAGCGAGCGGACGCGCGTGGCCTCCGAGCAGACCAGCGCCCGGCAGCAGGAGCACTTCGAGAGGGCGCTTGCGCTTGACGATGACGACGCCCCGGTGGCACCGATGCGCAGGGAGGTGCTCAAGACCGAGCCCTCGCCGCCTCCGCCCGTCAAGGCTCCGAGCATCCCGCCGGTCAAGACGCCGCCCCCGCCGGAGCCTGAGCCATCAAGCCTCTTCGCCTTTGCCATGGAGGACGACTGATGGAGATTGACGTCGTCCTTCAAGGGGACTGCCTTGAGGTTCTCAAGAGCCTCCCCGACAACTCCGTCGACGCCATTGTCACGGACCCCCCGGCAGGGATCGAGTTTCTCGGCAAGGATTGGGACAGCTTCAAGACCGGGCGGCTCTCGGCCTACAAGGGCCCGCCTGGGGGCAACGTCAAGCCGCTGGGCGAGGCGCGCAACTGGCAGAGCATGCTGCCCAAGATCAGCCAGAGCGCCAATCGCAAGTGCCTCTCCTGCGGGCAGTACAAGTTCAGCCGTACCCCGTGCAAGTGCGAGAGCCCCGACTGGGAGCCCGATTCGTCGGTGCGTGACACCTTCGTCGCCTTCATGCAGGCCGTCTTCACCGAGGCCCTCCGGGTCTTGAAGCCGGGCGGGCACGCCGTCGTCTGGGCCATCCCGAGGACAAGCCACTGGACCGCATGGGCCATCGAAGCCGCTGGCTTCGAGATTCGCGACGCCTGTTACCATGTGTTCAGCACCGGATTTCCCAAGAACTTCAACGTACCGAAGGCTATCGACGCGACCCTTCTCGCTGGGGGCTCCTCGCCTTCGAACCTTGCCGACGTCCGCGAGGCGCAAGGCGCATCGGCCCCGGCGGATGGTGAGGAGCACCCCTACCGTCCGGGGGACAACAAGACCGGCGTCTTCCGCAACAAGCCCGGAACCGCCAACGAAGTT
>CAZAIS010000343.1:0-3469 GCA_964485255.1 uncultured Acidimicrobiales bacterium
AAAGCAGGTTATCATCCAGAGAATCCGCGAAGCGGAGCGCGAGCTGATGTTCGACGAGTACCACGGCCGCGAGGGCGATATCGTCACGGGCATAGTGCAGCAGAGCGACCAGCGGTACACGCTCGTCGACCTTGGGAAGGTGGAGGCGCTTCTGCCGCCCAGCGAGCAGGTCCGCGGCGAACGATACGAGCACGGCGCGAGGATCAAGATCTATATCGTGGACGTACGTCGAACGACCAAGGGACCGCAGATAATGGTGTCGCGTACGCACCCCGGGTTGCTGAAGAGGCTGTTTGAGCTGGAGGTGCCGGAGATATTCGACGGCCTGGTGGATATCAAGGCTGTCGCGCGAGAAGGCGGCCAGAGGTCGAAGGTCGCTGTGGCCTCCAACGACCCGAACGTCGACCCGGTGGGTGCCTGTGTGGGTGCCAAGGGCTCGAGGGTCAGGATGATAGTCAGTGAACTCCGCGGCGAGAAGGTCGACATCGTCGAATGGAAAGAGGACCCGGCCGAGTTCGTGGCGAACGCCATTAGCCCCGCCAAGGTGAAAGAAGTCATCGTAGACACAGAGAACCTCACCGCCGAAGTCATAGTCCCGGACAATCAGCTCTCGCTTGCGATCGGCAAGGAAGGCCAGAACGCCCGCCTGGCCGCGAAGCTCACCGGATGGAGAATCGACATACTATCCGAGTCGCAGGCGTCCGACGCGGCGGCACTGCGGGCCGAGCGGGAAGCTACCGGGCAACCGGCCGAGGAAGAGAGGCAGTGCAGGGCGATTACTTCATCGGGCCATAGGTGCAGGAACAGGGCGAAGCCGGGCTCCGATTTCTGCGGGATGTCGGCACACCAGAAGCTGGGCGAGCTCATCGAGTCCGGAGAAGTGAACATCGAGGAGGTAACGCCCCTGGAGGAAGGCTCACAGCCGACTTCAGGTGACGAGACGATCGAGGTACCCACCGAGGATGAGGCGGCTCCGGCGCCGGAGCCGGATGTGGGCGAGGCGCCCCCGCGGGACGTGGATTCCGGGCAGGACGCTCCCGAAGACTCTCGACAGGGCGCTTCCGAGCAGGAGGCGATCTCGGAAAATGGTGATACGGTGGAAGCGGAAGCGGTCACCGGAGACGAAGGTGACACCGGGGAGAGCGACGCGTATCCAGGCGGTGAGACCGGCGCGGCTCCGGCAGAAGAGATAGAGCGCGCCGAGGCTACAGGAGAAGGAATGGAAGAGGGCGAGAGACTCGTGGGCGAAGGCGACGACGAGACCGGCCTGGACTCGGGGGGGCCGGAGGAACCGGAGGGCGGGGAGGCCTGAGATTGGCGGTACCCATGCGGAGGTGCGCCGGTTGCGGAAGCTCGAGGCCCAAGAAAGAGATGATCAGGGTGGGCCTGGAGGGTTGGACAGTAACGACAGGAGTTGTAAAGTCATCCGGTAGGGGCGCGTACTTGTGCCCGGAGCCGGAATGCATCGATAGGGCGCGCCGGAGAGGGAGCCTTGACCGGTCCCTCAAGGCGAGGGTGCCCTCGGAAGTCTACGAGCAGGTTGAGTTGCTTTCAAAGGAGAGCGGGTGGCAGCAGGAAAGACGATAAGGGTTCACGAACTGGCTACCGAGCTAAGGAAGTCCAATCGTGAGGTCTCCGACAGGATTCGCAAGCTGGAGATACCCGCGAAGACGAACCTTTCGTCGATCTCGCAGGAGGACGCCAACAGGGTCAGGGTTTCTTTCGGTCGTGACCCTGTGAAGATCGAGAAACCGAAGAGGAAGCCCGCCGCCAAGAAACCCGCTGCCAAGAAAGCCGCGGCGAAGAAGAAAGCAGCCGCCAAGAAGCCTGCCGCCAAGAAGAAGGCGGCAGCCGCAAAAAAACCCGCCGCGAAAAAGAAAACAGCGGCCAAGAAGCCCGCAGCCAAGAAAACAGCGGCCAAGAAGCCCGCAGCCAAGAAAGCCGCCGGAAAGTCTGCCCGGGAGGCGCCAGCGACTTCCGCCGGGACGAAGCCCGTTTCGGGCGTTACTGCAGAAGTGGCAAGGACCCCCAGGGCCGCGACGCGAGTCCCGGGGCCGGAAGCGCAGGCTCGCGTGGCACCCGCCGGAAAGGCACCGGACTCGAAGGCGGCGGTTGCGACCCCCGCACCGGCGGCCGGCGGCAAGCCGGCGGCAAGGAAGGGAACCACTGCCGCTCCGGCGCGAGGCAAACACCCCCAGCCTGCCGCGAAAGGCGCGGCTCCAGTGAAGCCCTCAGGAGCGAGACCGCCCGGAGGGGACAGGACGGCCGGGATGCGGAGGGTGGCGCAAAAGGGGCCCGCTCCCGTACAAGGGCGCCCGACGATCGAGCGGCCAGCCGTAGCGCCCCCCGGGACGGGCAGGCCCCCCAGAAAGGGAAAGGGGAAGCAGACCCTAAAGGTCGCCCCCGCGGACAGAAGGCCTTCCGAGCGTAAGAGGCCGGGCGATAAGAGGTTCCGCAGGTACGTACCGACGGGACGCGCGGCTCCCCCGAGGACGAAGTCGGCTCCGAGTACGGTGGCTCCGAAGATGCTCAGGGTGTCATCGGGGATAACCGTGAAGGATTTCGCGCAGAAGGCCGGCCTGACCCCGGCCGACGTAATCAGGAAGATGATGACTTTCGGGGAGATGCTGACCCTGAACCAATCGATCACCGACGAAGCGCTCCGCCTTCTGTCTGAGGACCTGGGGGTTGAGATCAAGATAAAGGCCGGCAGGGTGGAGGAGTTCGAGGAAATAACGGACAACCCAGAGGATCTCGAGCACAGGCCTCCGGTCGTCACGGTTATGGGACACGTCGACCATGGAAAGACGTTGCTGCTGGACGCTATTCGCAAGACGGACGTGGTATCAAGCGAGATGGGCGGTATAACACAGCACATCGGGGCCTACCAGGTCGTCTTCTCGGGAAAGCCCATAACCTTCATAGATACGCCCGGACATGAGTCCTTTACCGCTATGAGGGCACGGGGCGCTCAAATCACCGACGTTGCGGTGCTGGTGGTGGCCGCCGACGACGGGGTTATGCCCCAGACGCTGGAGGCGCTCGATCACGCGCTTGAGGCGGAGGTTCCGATCATAGTCGCCGTCAACAAGATAGACAAGCCGGACGCCGACGCGGGCAGGGTGCGCCAGCAACTCTCGGAGAAAGCGCTGATACCCGAGGAGTGGGGTGGCGAAACGGTTTTCGTGGACGTCAGCGCCAAGGCGGGGACTAACATAGACCACCTGCTCGAGATGATATTACTGGTGTCGGAGATACAGGAGTTGAAGGCCAACCCCAATACGACCGCCAGCGGAACCGTGATCGAATCCAAGCTGGACAAGGCCCGCGGACCCGTAGCGACCGTACTGGTACAGCGCGGCACTGCTAGAATCGGAGACGTTGTCGTGGGCGGAACGGCGTGGGGAAAGATACGCGCCATGTTCGACGACCAGGGCGCCGCGGTCGACGAGTCCCCCCCGTCCTACCC
>CAZAIS010000344.1:0-3431 GCA_964485255.1 uncultured Acidimicrobiales bacterium
GTGCTGGACCTCGGCAGCGGCTCGGGGGAGATGCTGTGCACCTGGGCACGCGATCACGGGGTCACCGGCACCGGCATCGACTTGAGTCAATTGTTCACCGAGCAGGCGAGACTCCGCGCTCGAGAACTCGGGGTCGCCGGTCAAGTCGAGTTCATTCATGGCGATGCGGCCGGTTACGTCTCGGATGAAAAGGTCGGTGTGGCGGCCTGTCTCGGTGCTTCATGGATCGGCGGGGGAGTAGCAGGGACCATAGAGCTTCTGGCGCGGAGCTTGAGCAACGGAGGGATCATCCTCATCGGCGAGCCCTACTGGCGGCAGTTGCCGCCGACGGAAGATGTCGCCAGGGGGTGTCTTGCCGGCTCAATCTCCGACTTTCTCATGCTTCCAGAGCTTCTCGCGTCTTTCGGCCGCCTTGGCTACGACGTCGTTGAAATGGTTCTGTCGGACCAGGACGGCTGGGACAGATACGAGGCGGCCAAATGGCTCACCATGCGCCGGTGGCTCGAGGCCAATCCCGACGACGAATTCGTGAAAGATATTCGAGCTGAACTGACCTCGGAACCGGAGCGATACTCCACTTACACGCGTGAGTACCTGGGCTGGGGTGTGTTCGCGCTGATGGCGCGGTGATGGATGAGTCGTGGCATCCGGCCGATTGCAACCGGCCGGCAGTAAAAAAGGGCAAAGCGTGTTGTGACGGATGCCGGGATATTCCCGGAATGGGCTCAACGGAGAATACAGGACGCGGACAAGAGTACATAAGCGGCCGACGGTGCTAAGCTTTACACAACCCTCCTGATCGCCGGCAGGACGTACTTCCCCTCGAGCACGCTTGCGGCCGGCTGGTACATCCTCATCGTCGGACGGAAATCGCCCGGCGGCGCGGGAAGCCAGTTGGACGCCTTGTCCGGCCCCGGAGATGACTCCTGCATGTAGATTGTCAGCGAGCCGTCGTCCGCGACCTGGAGCCCGGGGGTACGGTCGCCGATCGAGTACCTGTCGATGGGATTCGCGACCAGGTAGTACTCGGGCGTATCGTACATCGTCACCGACCAGAACGCGTCGACCGGCGGCTGCCTGTCCAGCCTCAGCTCGTAGCGGTTGGCGCCGTTCAACCGGTTGCCGTCGGCGTCGTTGAACGCCGAGTAATACGCGGCCTCGTACCCGTGGTTGCCCCAGAGACCCGCCCGCGCGCCTATCGCGCGCATGAGGTATGCCCTAGGCCGGTCGTCTATCCGCCACTCCGGGCTGTCGATGGTCCCCATGCCCATGTAATCGAGGTTGTAGTCGAAGAGGTGCAGCGTGTTGGACCAGCCCCCGGTCTGGCCCGCCATCCCGGCCCGCATGATGGCCTCGATCTGTGCCTTGCCCGCCTCCTCACCCTCGACGAGGACCCGGGCCGTCTCGCTGTCCGGCTCAACAAAGGGTGACGAGGCATCACCCGGGCGCGCGCCCAGGTCCTCGAGCCCCTTCACGATCTCCGCGTCGGCCGGCGGGGGAGGAAACGCCGACATCGCTACCCTGAGCTTCTCCCAGAACAGCAGGTCCTCTCCGACGCGCGTATCGGGCCGGGGAAGACGGTCGAGGTCCGACAGCCCGCCGGACGGCTCCGCGGCCCCCGAACCGGCGCCGGCCCTCGCGCCCGCATCCTCCCCGGTCCCCTGATCCGCGGCTGGAGTCAGCGTGAAGCCGTCCTGCAACCTGTGCACCTCGGGAAGTTCTCCGGCGCTGTTCACCTGGATGCGCCCCACGATCGCGCACAGGCCCCCCGGCACCCGAACCACCCCGTCCATCCCATCGGGGACGGGCCCGGCGTACTCCCAGGGCACTACCAGGTAGTCCCCCTCGGCGGTACCAGTCGCGCGCCGGCCGATATAGGCGAAATTGTTCGTCCAGGCGTCCACGAACTGTAGGACGTAGTAACGGTCGGAGGTGTCGGGCACGTGCAGGGCGAGGGCATTCGCGCGCACGTCGCACACCGCGATGATGTAGAGGGTGTCGTTGTTGGGGGAGACGAACCTTGTGCCCGGTTCGAGAAGTTCGCGGGCGTACGCGAACCGGTTCATCGGACCGCTCACCGGCGCCCCGGGGGCGTTCGTCAGAAACCCTTTTATCTTCTCCAGGTTGACGACCATCGGGTAACCGTAGACATAAATCTTCGCGGCCGCCTCGACCCGCGGGTCTTTCTCCTGCGATTCCATCTCTGCTCCTTTTCTGCCCGGCCCACCGGGTGACCGGCGTACGGGGCCATCCCCCAGAGAGCTCGGTCCACTAATACTACTCCTTGTAGAAACGGCCGGGTGGACCGAAGTGGCGATCTCGAGGACCGTTTGACCGCAAGGTTCCACGGGTTTGAATCGCTCGCTCCACTACCGGGGTCCGAAAGGCTCCTTTGTTGGAAGCAACAAGGCCGGGAAGACCCCGGCGGGGTGGCCGCGCGCGTTACTCCACGCTTACGATATTTCCCGTCTTCAGTCCGGCGCAACCGCCCGCGCGGCCTTCTTCCTCCTCGAGGAGAAATAGCGGTACAGGCGGTAGCAGAGACCCAGCGCGGCCAGCGAGGCGTATGCGCAGATGACCGCCATGAGCGCGGGCTTGGTCCGGGTGGCGGAGCCTATTACGAGCGCCTTCGCCGTGAGGCCCGCGAATATCAGGTAATTGACCTGGTGAACCCGGCGCCAGGCCTTCCCCCAGCGCTTTCGCAGCAACGCGGCCGCTATCGTCGCGACGAGCAGCACCAGCGCGACCGGGCCGACGACCCAGACCTTGTTGTAGGCCGACATGGTCCGGTCGAGCAGTATCAGTACGCCGTGGACGAGCGCCAGCAGGAAACCGGCGATGCCGGTCACCATGTGGTACCTCGAGACGTATTTCGCCTTGTAAAGCCTGTAGAAGGGAAGGCCGGCCGAACCGGTAACGATGTTCTGGAATATCAGGGCGTAGGCGAGCATGGCCGTTGTCTTGATGAAGTTCACCGGCGCCAGTATCAACGGGAGGACCAGCGTTACAGCCGCGATGACGAGTACCAGGCCCCGGAGGAGCCGCTTCCAAGTGCTGTTCTCAGTAGCGATTTTCATCACAACCTGCGTTACTCAGCTCGAGGTCGCTCTAATCATAACTTAACTACGGTTTGACGGTAGTCCGCCGAGCGGCTCGTCCTCGTATTCGATATACAGTTATTGGCGACGACTTTATTGAATGCTCAAGACATTGAGTATTTTTACTCATAGCACTGAGCAAATGGTATTGCCGGTATGAAGCATCATGGATCTTTTCGAAGGCTTTTGTTCCAACGGGCTCCGGGATCACCCGCCGCACGGCCGAGATCGAGCGCGCGTAACCGGATACCCTCTCCACCTTGACCCTGTCTCCAAGCGCGTGGATCATGAGCCCGCGACAGATGTAAATGCCAACGTGTCCGTGCCGGTTGA
>CAZAIS010000345.1:0-3425 GCA_964485255.1 uncultured Acidimicrobiales bacterium
CATGGAGACGCGCCCCATCTCGAAGCAGAAGAGATGGCGACTGGTTTCCGTAGTCGAGAAAGCCCGGTAGAGCGCCGGGGTACCGGTCCTTACAGATGCCGGGAGACTTGAGATGATACAGCAGGAGAGCAGGGTAAGAGTGGCGGACAACACCGGGGCGCGGGATGTCCTGGTGATCAAGGTGTTGGGCGGTTCCGGCAGGCGCTACGCGTCCATCGGAGACATCGTGGTAGGCACCGTGAAGGAGGCGATCCCGGGTTCGTCGGTAAAGAAAGGCGATGTAATCAAGGCCGTGGTCGTTCGGACCAAGAAGGAGCGCAGGCGGCCGGACGGGACCTACATCAAGTTCGACGAAAACGCGGTGGTACTCATCGACAACCAGATGAACCCCAGGGGCACCAGGATCTTCGGCCCGGTGGCACGCGAGCTCCGGCAGAAGAACTTCATGAAGATCGTCTCGCTGTCCCCGGAGGTCCTCTAGGAGTGAGCGCAGGATGAAGAGCCTTCAGATAAGAAAAGGCGACACGGTCCAGATCCTCAAGGGCAAGGACGCCGGGAAGCGCGGCAAGGTCCTCAAGGTGGACCCCGAGAGGCGCCGCGTGGTCGTGGAGGGCATCAACAGGGCCCGCAAGCACATGCGGCCCAGCAAGACGAACCCGCAGGGAGGAGTCGTCGACTGGGAGCTTCCCGTGGAGGCGTCGAACGTGATGCTGGTGTGCGTGGGCTGCGATACGCCGTCGAAGGTCAGGAGGGTTAGGTTGGGTGGCAAGTCGATCACCCGGGTCTGCAAGAAGTGCGAGCGGGAGTTTTGATGGAAAACGTGGAGCCCGAGGCGGGGCGTTACGTTCCTCGCCTTAAGACGGAATACCAGGAAGAGGTGGTGCCCGGCCTGATGGAGAGGTTCGGGTACACCAACAGGATGCAGGTGCCGCGGCTGGTCAAGGTTTCCGTGAACATGGGAATCGGTGAGGGCACGACCAACCCGAAGACGGTCGAGGCGGCGGCGGGGGACCTCGCGGTAATCACCGGTCAGCGGCCGGTGATCATCAAGGCAAGGCGCTCGGTCGCGGGGTTCAAGCTGCGCGCGGGCATGACGGTGGGTTGCAAGGTCACCATGCGCGGCGACAGGATGTACGATTTCCTCGACAGGCTGCTCTCGATAGCGCTCCCGAGGGTGCGCGACTTCCGCGGGCTGTCCAGGGGTTCTTTTGACGGAATGGGCAACTATTCGATGGGCCTGCAGGAGCAGCTCATCTTCCCCGAGATCGATTACGACAAGGTTGACAAGGTCCGGGGCATGGATATCGCGGTGGTCACCTCGGCGCGCACTGACCGGGAGGGAGAAGCCCTCCTGGAGGCGCTGGGCTTTCCCTTCAAAGCCCGCTAGATACCAGGAGGCGTTACTTGGCGAAAAAGGCCTTGATCGAAAAACAGAGGAGAAAGCAGAAGTTCTCCACCCGCGAGTATAACCGGTGCAAGCGGTGCGGCCGGCCGCGGGGCTATTTCAGGAAGTTCCAGCTGTGCAGGATATGCCTGCGCGAGCTCGCTCACGAGGGCGAGCTGCCGGGCGTCACGAAGTCGAGCTGGTAGGGGGAGGCTACTCGATGACAATGACCGATCCGATAGCGGATATGTTGACGCGCGTACGGAACGCCTCCGGCGCGCGCAAGGAGAGGGTCGAGATCCCCGCGTCGAGGACCAAGGTCGAGATCGCGCGGATACTCGATCGTGAAGGCTACATAAGGCGCTTCGAGGTCGTGAAGAAGGGCAACTTCGACACGATCGTCGTGCACCTCAAGTACGGTCCGGACAGGCTGGGAGTAATAAAGGGAATAAAGAGGATAAGCACCCCGGGGCTCAGGGTATACGCGAAAAAGGATGCCATGCCGCGCGTGCTCGGGGGGCTGGGCATCGCGATACTCTCGACGTCCAAGGGCGTGATGACCGAGAAGGAAGCCGGGGCCCGGGGGGTCGGCGGCGAGGTAATGTGCTACGTATGGTAGCGACGGAGAGGATTCACCCATGTCACGCGTAGGCAAGATGCCGATAGACGTGCCGGCGAGCGCCACGGTCGTCGTGGAGGAAAACACCGTTCGGGTAAAAGGGCCCAGGGGAGAGCTGAAGCAGGCTGTCTCGGACAGGGTTCGGATAGAGCGGGAGGGCGACCGGCTGATCGTGACGAGGTGCACCGACGAGCCCTACGACAGGTCGATGCACGGCCTGACCAGGACTCTCGTCTACAACATGGTGCGCGGCGTCACGGAGGGCTTCGAGAAAACACTCGAGATACAGGGCGTCGGTTACAGGGCTACCATGAAGGGTGAGGGAATCGAGCTCCAGTTGGGCTACTCGAACCCGCGTACCGTGGTACCTCCGGCCGGCATAACCTTCGAGGTGCCGGTGCCTACACGAATCGTGGTAAAGGGCATTGACAAGCAGCTCGTCGGCCAGGTGGCCGCCGACATCAGGTCGCTGCGCAAGCCCGATCCGTACAAGGGCAAGGGTATAAGGTACCGCGGCGAGTACGTGAGGCGGAAGGTCGGAAAGGCGATAAAGTGAGCAAGCGTGTAGTCATCAAGGCCGCGACGGGCAGGGACCGTCGGCGAAAAGGCATCCGCAAGAAGCTGTCGGGAACGGCGCAGCGGCCGAGGCTGTCGGTCTTCCGGGGCAACAAGGCCATGAACGTCCAGATCATCGACGACGTCGAGGGCGCCACGATAGTCTCCGCGTCGACCCTGGAGAAGCAGTTCCGCGAGCGTGGGGGTATAACCAAGAAAGAGGCCGCGGCGTCGCTCGGGGAGCTGATAGCGAAACGTGCCGCCGAAAAGGGTGTGAGCGCCGTGGTCTTCGACCGCGGTGGTTACAAGTACCACGGGCGCGTCAAGGCGCTGGCCGATGCCGCGCGGGAAAACGGGCTAATCTTCTAGGAGGTGTTATGGACCCCGAGGTCCAGGCAGAGGAGATAGAGGAGCAGGTCGTCCACATCAACAGGGTGGCCAAGGTAGTCAAGGGCGGGAGAAGGTTCTCGTTCACGGCCCTGGTCGTGGTGGGTGACGGCAAGGGAAGAGTCGGGGTCGGTTACGGCAAGGCCCGCGAGGTGCCGCTCGCGATCGAGAAGGGCGCCCAGAAAGCCCGACGCGGCATGTTCAGGATCCCCATGGCGGGACAGACCATCACCCACCAGATCGTGGGAAGGTTCGGCGCCGCCAGGGTGCTCCTGAAGCCCGCTTCCCCGGGAACGGGAATAATCGCCGGCGGCGCGGTCCGGCCGGTAATGGAGCTCGGGGGGATAAAGGACATCCTCACCAAGAGCCTGGTTTCGGACATCCCACTCATCTTCATAAAGTCCACGTTGAACTGGCTCCAGTCACTCAGGAGCCTGTCCTACGTCGCGAAGCTCCGCGGCATAAGCGTCGAGGATATAC
>CAZAIS010000346.1:0-3421 GCA_964485255.1 uncultured Acidimicrobiales bacterium
CGTACCCCTGGACCGCGACCGTCGCCTTGGAGAGGTCGAGGCCCAACTCGCGGGCGGCCTCCCTGATGACGAACATCCCGCCGCGCGCGGTTGCGTCGGACCTGCCGGGCGAGCCGCCGATGCAGACCGGCTTCCCCGTCACGACGCCGAACTGCGTGCGCCCGGCGATCTTGGAGTACTCGTCCATCATCCACGCCATTATCTTGGGGCTGGTATAGACGTCGGGCGCGGGGACGTCCTGCTCCGGGCCGATGAACTGCCAGATGGACTCGACGTACGCGCGGCTGAGACGCTCCAGCTCTCCGTCGGACATTTGCTTCGTGTCGCAGACGACGCCGCCCTTGCCGCCCCCCAGCGGTATGTCCACCAGGGCGCACTTCCACGTCATCCAGGCCGCCAGCGCCCGCACGGTGTCGATGGTCTCCTCGGGATGGAACCTGATTCCGCCTTTCGTGGGGCCGCGGGCGTCGTTGTACTGCACGCGGAATCCCTCGAATACCTTGACGCTGCCGTCGTCCATTCTCACCGGCATGTGGACCCTCATCTCGCGGACGGGGATCCGGAGCAGCTTGCGAACGTCGTCGTCCAGACCCATTATCTCGGCGCACTGGTCGAGTTGATGCTGGGCGATCTTGAAGGGGTTGAGTTCGTCCAAGGCCTGATACCTCCAGCTCGAAAGAAACGCGAAACCTGCCCGGCCTTTTTATAAGACCGCGGGAATTCTACCATAGATGCAACGGCGTTAGACATAGCCGGGACGCGCCGGTTTCGTGTATAGAGACGGGCCCTGGCGGCGAGCCTACTGTATTGTACCGTCCTCGATCATCCAGGTGATCGTATCGGCGAGCCCCTCGCGAAAATCCCCGTACTCGAACTCGAAGCCGAGGTTCCTTATCTTCCTGTTGGATATCCAGATCCCCATTGTCAGGTAGGTTATCTGTCCCTTGTCGAACACCCTGCTTCGCCTGTAGCCGCTGAAATTGGCCTCCAGCCAGTAGTTGAAGGCCGCGACAGCCCTGACGAACTGCTTCCACAAGGGAAGGGGCATGCCGGGCAGGAACCTGACCTTGCGGCCGAGCAGCTTCGAGGCTGTCTCTATGGCCTCGCGGTGGGTGAGCAGGTGGCTGTCGGCCAGGTTGTAGTCCTCGCCGATGGTCTCGGGCTTCTCCGAGAGGAAGACGGCGGCGCGCGCCACGTCCACGGCATGGACGTTCCCGCCGAACATCAGGAACTTGCTCGCGGCCGGGTAGAACGGCAGCAGGCCCTCGGAGAGCTCGACGAGCAGGCCGGTCACCCCGTAGTCAGACCCGGGGCCGTAGATCGGCGCAGGCCGGACCACGGTAACGGGCAGGCCCTTCTCGCGGTGGTAACGCCATACGATCTGCTCCTGTTTCCACTTCGAGACGCTGTACTCGTTGCTCAGGTAGGTGCCCTCAGGCGCGTCGCCGGGGGTGTTCCTGGGATTGGAGCGTTGCTCGGTCATGGGCTGGTTGGTCGTCTTCCGGGCCGGGCGCTTGAAGGTGCCGTTCTTCTGCCAAGGCCTTATGAGAACGTTCCAGATGAACTCCTGTGCCGGGCGGTGCGGCCTGCCCTCGAGGTACGAGCCGGGGAAGTTGGGATGCCCGTAGACGCCGCAGGTCGACCAGTGGATCATCCTTTCTATGCCGCCCTCCACGGCCGCGTCCAGCAGGTTGGTAACGCCCTGTATGTTCACCTTCTCGAGCGCCTCCCAAGGGGCCGAATAATCGTAGAGCGAAGCGGTGTGGAATAGGCAGCCGGTGTCGCCCTCGAACAGCGGGGCCAGCGTCCGTGCGTCGGTCAGGTCCGAAGGAATCCACTCGACGCCGTCACGCTCGAAATCCAGGTCCACGGCCCGGCGAAGGTCGGTGGCCTTCTGAGTATCGTATGAGCTTTCGAGGTCGGTCGCGATCACCTTTCGTCCCTTCTCGAGCAGGTGCTTGATTAGGTACGTCCCGGTGAGACCGCAACCGCCGGTCACTATGTCTGTCTTCAAGGTACTCCCTTTCCTCTATTTCTATTCCGGCGTTTTCCAGCACAAGACTATAGGAATAAAAGTCCTGCGAAGCAAATGCAAATCGCCCCGCTAAGCAAATACCAATCGCCCCGCCAAGCAAATGCGGCGTGGGACGGACTGCGCCTCGTTTCCCCCGCCTGAGCCGGCGTGACAGCCCGCTCATCAAGATAGCAACAAGACGATCATTCCGCATATAATACACTATCATGGTGTCTATATACACGGTTCAATGAAAGCATGAATACGTGTATGAGTAATATAGAGATACTGGTACCCCTATTTCAAATAACTGTTGGCCGGAGGCAGCCGGGTCCCCGTGGACGGTGGAAAGGAGCCGGCCGCCGGAATCATGGGTTACGGTGTCGTGGTTATCGACGGCACTCACCCGGTGGTGGCGGGACCGTACAGCGGACGGCCTTGAGCCTCATTCCCCTACGCGCATGATTTCCCGGGGCCGCCTTCCACGGAACAGCATCTGTTCGTGGATCGTGTCGCCTGACAGCTCCAGGGAGTCGCCCTCGACAACGAGCGAGCCTTCCACCCGCGACAGCCACCTGAAGTAGTACGGCTTCGAGAAATTCCTGTGCACTATCCTCTCGAGCAAGGCGGGGATGCCTACCATCTCCAGGAGGTCCTGTGTTTCGATGACCTCGCGGACGCGCATGGAGAACTCGCCCCTCGCGGGAGCGCCCTGTCTCCCGAAGGAAACGGATACCAGCTCGGGGTAAGGGTGAAGGTAGCGGGGTTCCTCGCGCCAGCGGGTGTACGTTACGTCAATGCGGGGCGACTCGTATACCAGGCGCCCGGCGCGCGACAGCAGGAACATGAAGGCGCGCCTGTACCCGTAGCTCTTCTGCATGGTGACGTCGGACCAGGTTATCCCCAGTTCGCCCGAGATGATGTGGCCCCAGTTCCAGTTGTCCACCACGTGGAACATGGGCATATCGCCCCAGTTGTGGTCGTGGTATCCGTGGCCCTCGACCTCCACCACGCGGCCCCCGAGCGTCAGCGTGCCGCTTACCCTGGCGCGCGGCACGGGGACGAGCCACCCCATGCGCTTGAGCAGCGGGAACGGCACCAGGTTCTCGCCGGTCCCCGGGACCCACCCCGGCACCTCCGAGTCGAAAACCAGGTCCACGCGGTCCCCTTCAGCCTCCATCGAGACCTCGTAGCGCGGGTACCGCCCGCGCATGTAGGAGTCGCCGACGCGCACGTCGCAGGTCTCGCGCGACGCGCTGAAGAGACTTCGCGGGGGGAAGATGTAGTGCTTGCGCGTCTGACCATCGGGGGTGTAGATGGAGAGCTGCACCGTGCACTGGCGCCGCCAGGGCTTGGAGTAGTTCATGGGCCAGGCGATGACCACCACCGAGTAGCCGTTGTCGAAAG
>CAZAIS010000347.1:0-3402 GCA_964485255.1 uncultured Acidimicrobiales bacterium
GGTGGACGTCGAAGTGAAGCAGGTCGGCCCGCGCTCAATCGAGGAGACTGTAATGGTTGCGGGCAGCCTGCAGTCGTCAAATCCCACACAGGTTATTCCACAGGTCTACGGGCCCGTCTCCCAGGTGTTCGCGGTCGATGGGCAGGAGGTCGCGGCTGGCCAGCCTATCCTCCAGCTTGACACATCGAGCCTCGAGCAGCAGCTCCTGGCCGCGCAGGCAAGCATGGAATCGATACAGTCTCTCGCCGGCATGTTCTCGAGCCTCTCCTCGGCGGCGTCCGGCGTCGGGACCGCCGTCAACTCCGCGCTCTCCAGCGTGGACGCGGGCGTCGCGGGTCTCTACAACCTCGAGAAGATGCTCGTTCCAGCTCTTCCTGAAGACAGGCGGCTCGCCGCGCTCCAGATCATCGACGCCTCTTACAACGCTTACCAGGCCCGTGCCTCGAACAGGCCGCGGGTATCCACCGGAGGCGGTGGCGGCATGAGCACCGGCGCGCAGCAGGCGGCCGCCGGCAAGTCGATCGAGAACGCGCGCAAGAACCTCCAGGCGGCTACCGTCGTCGCCCCGGTTTCCGGAACGCTCGTGTCCTCGCAGGGCGGCGGGTCTTCCATCAACAGCCTCATGAGCACGCTGATGAGCAGCTTCAGCAGCATGATCCCGTCAGGGCTGAACCTTTCCTCTCTCAGCGGGCTTGCGAGCGGCATGGGCAGCATCGGGATGCCTTCGTCCGGCGCGATCGTGCCCGGCTCGTACGTAATGCCCGGTACGCCCATCTACACCATTGTCGACCTCAAGAACATGTCCATGATCGCCAAGGTTGACGAGACCGACATCGCAAAGGTCGCTGAGAACCAGGCCGCCAATGTCGTGCTCGAAGCCTACCCGGGAAAGACGTTCAAGGGCACGGTCGTCAAGGTCGCGGACACGGCGACGACCAACGAGGCCGGGGCGACCGCCTTTGACGTTACGATACGGATGGACACCGCCGACATCAACCTGAAGATCGGGATGACCGGAACCGCCGACGTAACGATTGCTACCAAGTCTCAGGCGACGGTTGTGCCCGTTGACGCGATTGTCGAGAAGAAGGGCGCCAAGTACGTCTTCAAGGTCGTGGACGGGAAAGCACGCCTGACCGAGGTCTCCGTGGGGCTCGTGACCGAGAGCAAAGTCGAGATCGTCAAAGGAATAAAGATCGGCGATAAGGTCGTTGTGAAGGGCGTGGAGAAGGTCAAGGACGGCCAGGGAGTTAAATGAGAGACGGCCCCTGGGCCCGTCGTATATTGCGGCTCCGGCCGTATTGCCGACGGCTGTTCAATCGCGACGGGGCGGGTCCGTCCCTGGCCTGTGTCCTCCGCCGGGGAGCCTAACGGCTCCAGGGGGCGCTCCACGGCCGAAAGGTCAATTCTCTTGATGGACGTCATCATCCGGACAACCGACCTCGTTAAGCACTACAGGATGGGCGACCAGCTTGTGGAAGCGCTTCGCGGCGTCTCCCTCGAGGTCCTTCAGGGTGAATTCCTGGTTATAATGGGGGCCTCGGGATCCGGTAAATCGACCCTCATGCACCTCATCGGATGCCTCGACCACCCGACGTCCGGCTCCGTGATAATAGGAGACGAGGACATCAGCAGGGTCAGCGCCTCGCGACTCGCGGAGCTTCGCAACAGCAGGATAGGTTTCGTCTTTCAGCAGTTCAACCTGCTCGCGCGGACCACGGCCGTTCACAACGTGGAGCTGCCGCTCCTCTATGCCGGCGTCGGCTCGGGCGAGCGGCGAAAGAGGGCCGTCGCCGCCCTGGAGCGGGTGGGCCTCGGCCATCGCCTGGGGCATTACCCCAACCAGCTCTCCGGGGGCGAGCAGCAGCGCGTCGCAATCGCCAGGGCGCTTATAAACAACCCCCCGATCATCATGGCGGACGAGCCTACCGGCAACCTGGATACCAGGTCGGGAGACGAAATCCTGGAGATACTGGAGGGCCTGCACGAGAACGGCATTACGCTGATAATCGTCACGCACGAGCGCGACGTAGCGGATCATGGCGACCGTGTGGTTAACATCAAAGACGGCATCCTCCAGGACGGAGAGCCTCAGTCGGGCGGGACCGGGAAGGGTGCCGGGACCGGGAAGGTTGCGCGGGCATGAAGCTTCTAGAGAGCATCCTGACGGCGCTTCGGGCCCTGCGGGCGAACAAGATGAGGTCCCTGCTGACCATGCTCGGGGTAATCATCGGTGTCGGCTCCGTCATCCTGCTGGTGTCACTCGGGTCGGGCGCGCGCGCCGAGATCACCTCGAGCATCCAGGGCCTGGGGTCAAACCTTATCATCGTCGTGCCTTTCAAGATGGACCTCAATGGAAGCATGATGCAGCAGGGCGCCCCCCAGCTTGCCACGAACAAGTTCACGCTCAAGACAATCGACGAAATCGGCCAGGCCGTCGGCGACTCCGATCGCGTAAGCGGGGAGATCCAGCGGTCCATGTACCTCTCGGCGAACGGCAAGCGCTACTACGGCATGGTGACCGGCACTAAGTCGAACGAGTTCGACGTCCGCGACCTCGAGACCGAGCAGGGACGCTATTTCACCAAGGCCGAGGAGGAGTCGGGGCGCCTGGTCATCGTGATCGGAAGGACGGTGGCCGAAGCGCTCTTCCCGGGACAGGACCCCGTAGGCCAGTACGTGACCATCAAGGGGCGCAGGCTCAAGGTTATCGGCGTACAGGAAGCCCGGGGAAAGACCCTGACGTTCGACATGGACTCCTTCTCGTGGATTCCGATCACTACAGCGATCAGAATGTTCGGCTCGTCCAATCCCGGCACCATCGTCGTCAAGGCCGAGACCTCCGATTCGGTCCTGGCCGACGCCCGCGAGATCAAGGAAGTGCTGGGCGAGACATACACCGACGATGAGTTCTCTGTCATTACCCAGAGCGACATACTGGGCTTCGCCCAGAATATAACCAAGATACTGACGTACCTGCTGGGCGGCCTCGCCGGCATCTCCCTGCTTGTCGGCGGTATCGGCATCATGAACATCATGCTCGTGTCCGTTACGGAGCGCACTCGCGAGATAGGCATACGCAAGGCGGTCGGCGCGAAGACGCGCGACATCATGCTGCAGTTCCTCGTCGAAGCGATCACGTTGAGCCTGCTGGGCGGCACGATAGGAGTCCTGCTCGCCGTATTCGGAGCCGTCCTCTACACCGCCATATTCCACATCCAGGCACAGGTGACGGTGTGGATCATACTGATGGCTTTTCTCTTCTCGATGCTCGTTGGGATCTTCTTCGGGGTCTATCCCGCCCGCAAAGCCTCCCGCCTCGACCCCATCGAATCCCTCCGCTACGAATAGGCGTCGTTCACTTTTTACTTTTTTGGGGTCCTCACAAGAATCTGTGGGTGA
>CAZAIS010000348.1:0-3399 GCA_964485255.1 uncultured Acidimicrobiales bacterium
GAAGCGGATCGTCTCCGCACCCTGGATGAGCTGGATGCGATCGAAGATGCCGCCCCGCACGTAGGCCGAGCCCTTGAAGGAGTAGGTGCCGTTGCCGGCCACGACGATGGCCTGCTGCCCCGGCTGCAATCGATCCTTTAGTCTCTGATAACCTTCATCGCCGAGGAGGCTCCGTCCGATGGTCGGCACGCTGACCAGGGCGACGTAGAGATCGATAAAGGTATCGGCAGGATCGCCGGGCTCACTCAGCAGCTCGGCACTCCCGCGCGCGTCGAGAACGGTGTGATGTACATACCCTAGCCCGCGCCCCGCGGCGCCCAGAGGCAAAGGCGCCCGCGACAGGGGCTCCCGCGCGGGAACCCATAAGAGGAGGACTCACATGGCACCAGCGCTTCCCACTCCAAGCACCGTAGAGGTGGAGACCGCCGACGGCGTAACCATCCGGTGCCGCCGGTACTCCCGCCCGGGCGCCCGGGCCGTTCTATGCGCCCACGGGCAGGCCTCGACCGGGTACGAGTTCGACCTTCCCTTGTCGGGGTTCAACCTGGCCGAGAAGCTCTACGCGCTCGGCTACGAGGTCTGGATAATGAACTTCCGGGGGGCGGGCTCTCCACCCTGGAACAGCGAGACCGACGGCTGGCGCAACTCCGGCGACCACCAGGGAGCGCTGGACCTGCCCGCGGTAGTGGACCGCGTGGTGGAGGAGACCGGGCGGCCGTGCTTCTACATCGGGCACTCGTTCGGCGGCATGTCACTCTATATATATCTGCAGGGGACGGTCCCCGACCCCGCCGGGAATCCCTACCGCTTCGTGCGTGACGAGGAGGTCGCCCGCGAGCGCAACAGCAAGATCGCGGCGGCCATGACCGCGGGGAGCCCGATGTCGATGGTCGAGGACGAGCCCGACTGGACGGAGAAGGTGCGCCGCCATCGCTGGACGCAGTCGCTGTTCGCGCGGCTCGAGCGCTACCTCCTGGAGCGTGCCAGGCACAAGCCCGTGGTCCGCATCGGGAAGCTCGCGATCCGGCTGGGCTTCGCCCACCCGTGGCTGGCCCGGCTCATCATGTCGAGCCCCCTGATGAACGTGTACATGCGCCCGAAAAACATGGGCCCGGAGGCCTGCCGCCTCTTCGGCACCTGGGCCGGCGGCGACGTGACCTGCCTGCACTTGGCGCAGTCTATCCAGACAGTCCGCACGGGCGTCCTGACCTCGATCGACCCGGACGGCAACCGGTGGCTCGATTACTCCGAAGGCATGCGCAACATCACCACCCCGCTCGCCGCCGCCGCCGGGACCAGGGATTTCATGCGCCCTATAGACATCAGGGACGGGGTCCTCGGAGCCGTGTCATCCGAGCACACGCTCTTCCTCCCCATCCACGGCTGCGGCCACATCGACATGCTCTTCTACCTCCCCTTGCCCGAAATCACATCCTGGATGGAATGGGCCGCTTAACTTCCAGGGGTCAGGTCTAGAAAGTTAAGTCGATAGACTCAAGATGGCTCAAGACAGGGTTTCCCTGTCTTGAGCCATTCGTCCTTTGGCGACTTAACTTTCTAGACCTGACCCCTGGAAGTAAAGGTGACCTTCAGGGATCGGGGCAGGGTGATGGCGGGACTCACTCGTCAGACTGCGTTCGCCTACCGCTCACTCCATTTCACGGGACTCGATGAAGGATTCGGTGTCGCCCGAGTAGTGGATTCAAGTTGTCGTTGGAAGCGGTTCCTGCAAAAGGCGGATGGGGCAAACCGACGCTAACACTTGACACAGCACATAAATATCTGTAATAATATTACAGATATCTCCTTACTGTGTCATGCGTGAGGGGGAGTATGTGAAACTGGACCGGTTCTTCGCCAGGCACCCCGTGTTCACCCTGGCGGAGCTGGACGAATTCCTTGCTGGGCCAAACAAGAACACGCGCGACTCGCTTCTCACGCACCACCGCAGAAGCGGGCGAATAATAGTCGTGCGCCGCGGGCTCTACGCAGTCGTACCGCCCGGATCGCCGCCGGATTCAGTGGCGCTCGACCCGTTTCTTCTCGCGTCAAAGATGACACCAGACGCAGTTCTCGCCTATCACACCGCCCTCGAGTTTCACGGCAGGGCTTATTCCACGTTCAACACCTTCTACTACCTCTCCGGGCGCAAATCACAGGCCCTTCGGTTTCGCTCATACGAATTCATCTCGGTGCTGACGCCCAAGGCCATCCGCGGTACCCCATCCGCGGACTACGGCGCAGGAGACTACGAGCGCTCGGGCCTCACCGTGCGAGTCGCGGACCTGGAGCGCACGCTTGTGGACGTTCTGGACAGGCCCGACCTGTCGGGCGGATGGGAAGAGATATGGCGCTCGCTGGAGTCCGTCGAGTACTTCAAGGTCGATGAGATCGTTGAGTATGTCCTGCTTCTAGGCAATGCGACGACCGTGTCAAAAGTCGGTTTCTATCTCGAGCAGCATCGCGTGGAGTTGAATGTGAAGGACGAACAACTCGACAGCCTCCGCGCCTTGCGGCCGCGCCAGCCACACTACCTGGACAGGATGAACAGGAGGGGTGGCCGGTTCCTGAAGTCATGGAACCTCGTCGTTCCCGACATCGTTCTGAATCGCGGTTGGGCGGAAGTCACATGAGGATCTCGGTCGAACAACTGTCCGACGTGGCCGAGCAGACGGGTTTCAGGCCCGATGTCCTCGAGAAATCCGTCCAACTGCTGAGCCTGCTCGAGGCTATACGCGCCCATCCCACTCTGGCGGGAAAGCTGGCGCTGAAGGGCGGGACCGCGCTGAACGTGTTCTATCTCGATATCCCTCGACTGTCCGTCGACATCGACCTCAACTACATCGGGTCGGCCGAACGCGAGGGAATGCTGGCCGAGCGACCCCTTGTTGAAGATGCCATCCACGCCGTGTGCTCGAGGGAGGGGTTTTCGGTGGTAAGAGTTCCGCGGGAGCACGCGGGTGGAAAATGGCGGCTTCGTTACGCGGCAGCCGCGGGAGGCAGCGGCAACCTCGAACTGGATATCAATTTCATGTATCGGATTCCGCTCTGGCCCGTGGTTGATATGAACTCGCAAGCACTGGGACCTTATCAGGCATCCGGCACGCTCCTAATGGATATCCACGAGATCGCGGCAGGAAAGCTCGCCGCACTCCTTTCCAGGCACCAGGCAAGAGATCTGTTCGATGCCAGCCTGCTGTTCCGGCTCGGCGTCCTTGACACAACCAAGCTGCGACTCGCTTTTGTGGTTTACGGAGCAGGAAACCGTCGCGACTGGAGGACAGTATCGCCTGGGGGCGTCGAGTTTTCAGAACGGGATATCACACGCCAACTGATCCCGACGTTGTGCATTCTCACGTAACTGATCACTGATTCTCATGTTGTCTGAACACCCCCGGA
>CAZAIS010000349.1:0-3396 GCA_964485255.1 uncultured Acidimicrobiales bacterium
GGCGCTGCGGCAGATGCCGCTGCCCGCGGAGACCGACAAGGTGATTGTCGGTTTACTGGAGCAGGCGGCGATGGTGTGGGTCGGAATCCGGGCGCTGATCGAGCGGGCCGTCCTGGAGCGTACCAACTTCATCATCGAGGGTGCCCACGTTGTGCCGGGAATCGTCGACCCGCGTTTCTTCAGGGACGCCTTCGTGGTCCAGATGGTGCTGGCCGTGGACGACGAGCAGCAGCACAGGAGCCATTTCGAGATACGGGAGGTCGAAACCGAGGGCGCGAGGCCGTTCAAGCGGTACATCGATAACTTCGAGAGCATACGCAAGATACAGGATTACGTGCTGGAGCTGGCCGGCGAGCAGAAGGTCCCGGTGTTCCCCTGCTACAGCATGGACGCTACTGTAAGCGCCGTGCTGGACTTCGTTATCAACCAGGTGTTCGTAGAGTACACCGAGAGCGGGGTGGAGGAAAACGATATCGCTCGGGCGATGGAATCCTGCGAGTATCAGCGGCCGGGGGCCCGGGCGTCCTCCGGCGGGGCGAGGAAAAAGGAGGAACGCTGAATTGAGGCTGTTCATCGACACCGCCAACGTAGAGCATATCCGCGAGATCAATGACTGGGGAGTGCTGGCCGGCGTTACCACGAACCCGACGCTCGCCAGCAAGGAGAAACGAAACTACCGCGACTGCGTGGCGGAGATCGCTTCGATCGTCAAGGGCCCGATAAGCGCCGAGGCGGTGAGCATGGAGGCAGCGGGCATGGTCGCCGAGGCGCGTGAGATCGCGGCTATCGCCCCCAACGTGAACGTCAAGATACCGATGTGCCCGGAGGGCCTGAAGGCCATCAAGGCGCTGGCGGGAGAGGGCATCAAGACAAACTGCACCCTCGTATTCTCAGCCAACCAGGCCCTGCTGGCCGCGGCTGCGGGCGCTTCGTTCGTGAGCCCTTTCCTGGGCAGGCTCGATGACATCGGCAACGACGGCATGCGCGTGCTTGCCGAGATCGTGGAGATCTACGAGTACTACGGTCTTCTCACCGAGGTCATCTCCGCGTCGTTGCGGCATCCCCAGCACGTGGTGGGATCGGCCCTCGCCGGCGCGCACATAGCCACGATACCGTACGACGTCTTCAAGAAGATGGCCGCCCACCCGCTCACCGACGCGGGCATCGAGAGATTTCTGGCCGATTGGGACAAGATAAAGAACCTGTAGGAGATGGAGGCGCCCGCCGGGCGCCTGCTGCAAGGAGGTACACGAGGCAATGGAAGTCACCGACAGGACCGTGCTAGAGGGAAAGCTCCTGCCCGAGCTCCAGGAGATCGGGTTAGCCATGCAAATCGACGGAGTGAAGAAGCTGCGCAAGAAAGACCTGATAGACGCCATACTCCAGGAAGCCGGCGCCACGCCGAACGGCGACGGCCAGGAGCCGGCAGCCGACGCCGAGACGGCTCAGGCCGTGACGAAGGCGGAGGCGCCGGTCGTGGTCGAGGAAGAGGAAGACGAAGGCATCGGTAGCGGCATACTCGATATCCTGTCCGACGGGTACGGGTTCCTTCGTACCTCCGGGTACCTGGCCTCGGAGAAGGATATCTACGTATCGATGTCACAGATACGGCGCTTCCGGCTGAAGAGGGGCGACGAGGTCAAAGGGCAGATAAGGCCCCCCAAGGACTCCGAGAAGTACAACGCGCTGCTGCGCATAGAAGGGGTGAACGGTGACGATCCCGAGGTGGCGCAGCGCCGCAGGCAGTTCGAGACGCTGACGCCCCTTTACCCGCAGGACCGCCTCAGGCTGGAGACGCGCTCGAGCAGCATCACCTCACGGATAATCGACCTCATCGCGCCCGTCGGCAAGGGCCAGCGAGGCCTGATCGTTTCACCCCCCAAGGCGGGCAAGACCACCGTGCTCAAGCAGATCGCCAACAGCATCACCGACAACAACCCCGAATGCTACCTCATGGTGCTGCTGGTGGACGAGCGCCCCGAGGAGGTCACCGACATGGAGCGGTCGGTCACCGGCGAGGTCGTGTCCTCGACCTTCGACCAGCCGTCCGACAATCACATCGCGGTCTCCGAGCTGGTGCTGGAGAGGGCGAAGAGGCTGGTCGAGCACCAGCGCGACGTCGTAATACTGCTCGACTCCATCACCAGGCTCGCGAGGGCTTACAACCTGAGCACTCCGGCAAGCGGGCGGATACTCTCCGGTGGTGTCGATTCAACAGCGCTGTTCCCGCCGAAGAGGTTCTTCGGAGCCGCGCGGAACATTGAGTTCGGGGGAAGCCTCACCATCATCGCCACGGCGCTGGTGGATACCGGCAGCCGGATGGACGAGGTGATCTTCGAGGAGTTCAAGGGCACCGGCAACATGGAGATACACCTCGACCGCAAGCTCGCCGACAAGCGCATCTTCCCGGCGATCGACATCGAGAAGTCGGGAACGCGCAAGGAGGAGCTGATCCTGGAGCCTGCCGAGGCCACCAACGTATGGAAGCTGCGGAGAATACTGCACGCGCTCGATCCCAGCGCCGCGATAGAGATCCTGATCGACGGGCTGAAGCAGAACAAGAGCAACCAGCAGTTCCTGTCCCAGATCAAGGAGCCGCGGTAGCCTGCCGGGCGCGGGCCCGGAGGGTCCCGCCGGGCGCGTAATTGTCCGCGGGGCTCGCCTGTGTTACCATCAACTGGCAATCCCGGAACGAGAACTGGAGACGGCTGTGAAAGAAGACATACATCCGGAGTACATGGAAACCAAGGTTACCTGCTCCTGTGGTGACTCGTTCGTCACGAGATCGACCAAACCCGAGCTGCACGTCGAAATATGCTCCCAGTGCCACCCCTTCTACACCGGCAAGCAGAAGCTGGTCGACTCAGGCGGCCGCGTCGAGCGTTTTCAGAAGCGCTTCCAGTCGCACCTCGACGTCAAGGAGAGCAAGGGAAAGAAGGCCGGAGGCGCCTGAGGCGCGCCGCTCGAAGGCATTTCATTGCACCTCCACGAACAACCACGCTCAGAGCTCCAGATCGGCGGGCAGGCCGTCATAGAAGGCGTGGTCATGCGAAGCCCGGAAAAATGGGCCCTCGCGGTGCGGCGCCCGTGTGGTGAGATATCCGTCACCGTCAACCCGGTCCTTACCCTGGCGCAGAAATACCCCCGCTGGAACGTCTTCGGCTTGAGAGGCGTGTTCGCCCTCGCGGACTCGCTGATCATAGGGGTGAAGGCGCTCTCGATAAGCGGAAACATCTCCCTGGAGGAAAGCGAAGCCGAGGCGCCGGAAGACCCGCCGGCCGATGGATCGCGCCTCGCCGCCGCTAGTGCCGGGGGGGACTCGAGCGGCCCCGATGACGGCGCCGCCGGCGGGTGTGGCGACCGGACCGGCGCGCCCGGGGTGGCCGCGGGCGGCGG
>CAZAIS010000350.1:0-3392 GCA_964485255.1 uncultured Acidimicrobiales bacterium
CCCGCTTCTCATAGTCCACGGCGCGGAAGACGAGCTGGTGCCCCTCGCCCAGGGGAGAGAGCTGTTCGAGGCGGCGGGAGACCCGAAGCGCTTTGTCTGCCTGCCCGGTGGCGAGCACCGCCTGCGCCACGACCCGCGTTCGATCGATTCCCTGCTCGAGTGGATCCGGGACAGCGAGAAGCGTCCTCCACCGGCCGGGTGAGCCTTCCGCTCAGGCCTGCGCCAGCAGCAGGGGCGAGACGTAGTCCCCCAGTTCGGACCTGGTCCGCTCCAGGCGCTCTCGCTGCTCGTCGAGCGTAACGAACAGCACCTCGGGTATTCCCCACTCGTGGCTGTAGGCAGCGATTACACGCTCGATCTTGGCGAGCTGCTCGGGGATGCGGATGGAGAACTGTGCCTTGTACTGCTCCTCGGTGTAGTCTTCCCCCAGGGCCGTACCGAAAAGCCTGCGGAGGTCCTTGTAAAGCGGTATGTAGCCGGTAGGGGTTTCGAGCACTCCGACTTCGTCGTGCACGCGCTCCTCCATCCATAGCATCCATACGCGCTTGTCCATCATCCCGTTGAGGAATTCCCCGCCTTCGGAGCGCAGGAAATAGTTGACGGCGAATATCTTCGGCGGCTTCGCCAGCACCGCCGGGAACTCGAGGTACTTCTGGATGTAGGTGTCCAGCGAGGCCGCCAGGAACTCGAGGTTCGACATGGGATTGAAAGTACGCACGCCTTCCGCGCCGAGTGTCGCCGCGGTGGACTCCGATTCGAGGGAAGCCGCCTTGGTGATGATGCCGTGGACCCAGTTGAAGGACTCCTCGAGGGGAACCGACGTATCGGAGTCGCGGCCGCCGAATATCATGGCCTTGACGGGAACGCCGTTGGGGTCGTCGAGGCTCTCGTCGGTATTGTTGAGTGAGCCCAGGCTGATGGTGAACCGGGCGTTCTTGTGCGAGGGGTCTATCTCGTTTCCCTTGGGGTCTTTCTTCCCGGGGGTCCACTCACCCGAGAAGTTAGTGCCGCTCTCGGGCATCGGCGAACCCATCCCCAGCCAGTACGGCCTGCGGTCCTTGACGAGCACGTTCGAGAATATTACCTCGCCCGGTGACGTCAGCGCCTTGTAGATCGCGGGGTCGTCCTCCGGGTTGACGTCCTGAATGATCCCGAAGATGCCGCACTCGACGTTCACGGCCCGCAGCTCCCCGCCGATCTTCTTCAGGTACACGATGTCGTCCCCGACGATCGTCTGTCCCTGGATCATCGCCGTGGACGTCTTGCCGCACATGCTTGGAAAAGCCCCCGTCATGTAGGTCTTGCGGCCGCCGGGCCCGGGCACACCGACCGCGAACATGTGCTCCGTGAGCCAGCCCTCCCGGAGGCCTTTCTGGATGCCAAGCCTCATCGCGAGCTTCTTCAGCCCCATGGAGTTGCCGCCGTACTGAGTGTTCACGCTGTAGACGGTATTCTCCTCGAGATCGATATAAACACGGCGCTTGTCGATGTCGGCGCAGACCCCGTTCTCCAGCCGCCCCGCCGAATGCAGAAATCGGAAGAACTCGCAACCGTCCCCGACGCGCTTGAACTCGTCGTATCCGTGCCTGTAGAGGAGATCCTCGCTGTGGGCCACGTAAAAGGAGTCGGTGATCTGGCAGCACAGTTGGGAGAACACGGAATGCCTCGGCCCCAGGCAGTAGAATCGCACTATCATGGTCTTGTCCCGCATCAGGCCCTCGAGGAGTCCCAGCACCTCCTCGAGACCGTCTTCCCGGCTCTTCGAGTTGATATGCTCGCCCAGGTGCACGTCGGGGGGCAGCAGGAACCGGGTGTTATCCTTGTCTCTTCCCTGGTCGCGAATGCCGTCGAAGTGGCAGGTGTGTCCCTCGATGGACAGCCTGAGTTCCTCGCCGTCTTCGACCGCCCTGCCGCGGACGTACTCGCGGTCGGCCTCGGAGTCCGTGGATATGAAAACGCTCGAAGGCCGGCAAAGCTCCACGGTCTCGGCTACAAACCTGGTGACCTCCGCGTTACCCAGGCTTTCCAGCTTCTCGTACTGCTCGGAGTCGAGCTTCTCTCTCAAGTAATCGAGATGTCCGCTTTCCACGATCGAATGCCTCCTTCCGCGCCGCGCGGATCACCGCCGGGCCATCCCCGGCATCGAGGTGCCATCGACCACCGACGTGATGCTGTGGGATCTGGCGAAGCGGCTGTTTCGCCCTGCTTCTGGGGTATGATAAGCAACCTCGGGGCGACAGGCAAGTAAACAGGACGACGATTTTTTTTGCTTGACTTGCTTAGATCGCCGGTGCTAATATCAGCTTGATTAGCTTTCCTCTCCGTCTTTTTACAGGCAACGCGTCAGGGACGGGGGTCCGCCATCTACGTGAGATCTCGCAAGCGACTCCTTTTATGGATTCTGTCGGCTCTGCTGCTGGTCACGTGCCTCGCTCTAGCGAGACCCCAGTGCGCGGGCGCCGGGTGCTCGCTTGGCTGGCCCCTGAGAGGGCCCGTCCTGCGGGGCTTCGAGAAGCCCACCGCCGCGTTCGGAGAAGGCGGCCACCAGGGGATAGACATAGGCGCGCCGCCCGGGACCGCCGTCGCGGCCGCCGCGGACGGCGCGGTCTGCTGGGTAGGGGAGGTCCCGCGGGGCAAGTTCGTCTCGATATCGCACGAGGGCGCTACGCGGACCACGTACCTCGGCCTCGGAGCCATATCCGTCACCAGGGGCCAGCGGGTCCGTCGCGGCCAGACGATCGGGACGCTTGACGGGACAAGGGACCCCTCGTCCTCCGGGACGCACCTCCACTTCGACGCCTACCTGAGCGGCAATCCCGTGGACCCCAGACTTCTCATGGGTTCCTTTGACGCTTCGTCATACATCCGGCTCTGCCCGGTGAAAAGGCCGGGGGGCGCGCAGACCCCCGGACGGTGCGTCGAGGAGAGCAGCCGGGGGGGACTATGGCGGACGCTGGTGAACCCGTTCAAGAGCGCCGTCAAAGCCATCGGCGCGGGCGCCGGTTACCTGTGGCGCGGCGCCTGCGACACAGCGAGATGGGCCGCCGGTGGTTTTGACTACTGCTGGGACAGGATGGCTTTTCCCGCCTTGCGGAAGGTATGGCGGGGCGTCGCGGCGGGCGTCGAATGGTGCTGGAACAACCGGTACGTCAAGGCTATGGCGGCGGGAATCGCCGCCGCTGTGGTGCTCGTCACGGTGGTAATCGTGATCGTCGTACTGGCGCCGGTATCCCTGACGGTCGGCCTGATAGCCTGTATCTCGACGGTCGCGGCCTGTATCGGCACCGCCATCTACCTGGCGGCGACAAACCCGGAAGGAATCTCTTTCCTGACATGTTTCCTGAAGTGCCTGAGCGCGGGAGCCGCCGTCGCGGCGACCGTTATCAGCGTGG
>CAZAIS010000351.1:0-3383 GCA_964485255.1 uncultured Acidimicrobiales bacterium
CGACCACGTGGCCGTCCTCGAGCCTGGCGTCGAAGTACCAGTGCTCGAAGTAGTTCCTGTGATCGCAGGGGTGGGCGGAATTCTCCTCCCGCGCCAGAGGAGTGATGACTCCGTCGGTCTTTCGCGGCCCGGTCCACGTTTCCACGGCTTCGATCCGTCCCACGCTCCACACCTCCCGCTATCGATCTGGACCTCTCTTGATGCAGAATATATCACCGGGCACCCCCTGCGGGCACCGGTGAGCCCGATCCACGGAACATCCTGTCAAGCCCGGCGCGAGGCCGTGGATATGCCCCGGCAGCTTGGAGAACGACGCGTATCCTTCGCGTAGTGAACGTTTCGTGGTCGAAACGCTGTGGTCTCACGGTCCCCGAACCTGTTGACGAACAGCGGATGAACGGCAGCCGAGAAGGCTGTCAGATCGCGACAGACGAGTGAAAGATGGTCGGGCAAGCAGCGTATGACTACCGTATCCGGCAGGGCATTTGGTGAAATACCGGTTGCGTTACCATGGCTTGTTACCAGCGGAAAAGTGCATGAAAAGCGTATCGGATGTGGCATGTGGGGAAAATCCCGTTTTCGGTGCGGGACAACTGTCTCGCGACAACGGAAAGACACGAGGCCCGGAGGTGACTTGGGGAAGTCAATCGGCGAGCACGCGGGAACCGCCATCCCCTGTCCGGAGAAGGTGGCTTCCCGCGGTCAATCCACGCCGCCCCAGTTGGAGAAACCGCCTATGGTGTCGGTCCCGGCGCCCCGCGAATTCCAGTACATGGATCTCTCGCACAGTATCTTCAGCCGGTTCTGCCTGCTTTCCACCATGATTGCGGCGCGGCCCTCTATCCCGGACTGCTCGAGCATGTTGAAGGTCTTTCTGCTGCAGGCGGGTATTTCGGCCGTCCAGCTCTTGTGGCCGAGGTTGCCCTCCTTCATGTATGTCACCCTGACATCGACCTTCTCGTTGTTGGGGTTCTGGACAAGGATCCAGGTCTCGCGGCCGGAGTCGCTCTGCCCGTCGGGCAGGTAGAAGGCCCTCTCGGGCTTCTCCATACCTATGGAGTCATGGCAGGCCTCACCGAGCTCCGTGCCATCGCCCCAGTACATAGCCCTCTCGGCTATTATTGGCTGGTCTCCAAGCACCTGTGTTGAGAAGTTTGGGTCCTCGAACACGGCCCCCGCCGTGGCGTTGACGTCTATGGTCTTGCGCGAGTTGGCAGGCATCTGGATGGGGTCCTCAGGGTGCTGCACCGGGCCTTCACCGGTCATGTAGGTCACGTTGACGTTTGTCGGCGTGTCGTTGGGGTTCTGTATGAGCACGTAGGTCTTAAAGCCAAATCCGGTGCACCCCTCCGCCAGGTAAAATGTCTCTGCTGGAGAGCGCGCCCCTATGGATTCGTGCCCCTCTCTGCGGTTGTTCCGGTACATCGACCTCTCGGCGATGACCGGGACGTCGCTCTCCACCAGTATCGAGGCGTCGAGGACCCCGACCTGCTCGGCCATGGAGTAGGTCTGCCTGGAGGTGGCTGGAACCTGCACCTGCTTCACCACCGGGTCCCCGGACTCCCTCATGTAAGAGATGTTGACGTTGGCCGCCGTCCCGTTAGGGTTCTGTACCAGGGTCCAGGTCTCGAAGCCCCATGCTGACGAGCCCTCCGGCAAATACCACCTGGTATCCGGGCTGGGGGCCCCGATAGAGCAGTGCCCCTCGGGCGAGGCTCCCGCGCCGCTCCCGGTACCGGTCCACTCCATTGTCCGGTCGGCCGCTATGTCCTGGCCCGTATAGCACTCGATGCGCGTGGAGAAGTCGGCTTCTCCCAGTAGATTCTTCAGGTAGTCGTTGGAAAGGGTGGTCAGCGAGTAGCTCGGGAGGTGGATCTGTTTCTTCACGTTTTCCCTTCCGGTAGGCATGAAGGTGACGTGCACATCACAGGAGTAGAAGCCAGGGTTCTGGATGGATATGTAGGTCGAGAAGCCCCACGCCGTGCTGCCTTCCGCAAGGTAGCAGGCGGTGGCCCGCACCTGGAACATCACACCGTTGGACGTGCCCGCCAGTGTTCTGACATAGACGTTCAGGTTGAAGCCGGTGACGTTATGGGGAATCTTGACCTTGATCTGGGTGTCCGACCACGATACGTAATCCGCGCTGGAGCACTCCACGAAGTGCTGGCTGGGGTTACCGACGATGACAGAGGACTCCTCCCTCTCCGCCCCGAAGTGGGAGCCCCTGAGGGTGACGGTGTCGCCCACCCTCCCGTACTGGGGGTCTATACTGTTTATCTCAGGCGCCGGGCCGTAGGTTCGCCATAACTGGCCGCCGTCGGTCCAGTCCGCGGTCCCCGCGTAGAGGCCCGCGCCGAAGGTGGCCATGCACGGCGTCTCGCTTGTACCCGAGCCCAGCTTGGTGCCGCTTCCCCAGGAGGTCCCGTTAGAGGACTTGTAGATCCTGGATTGCCAGGTCCCGACGTACAGGTGGTTGTCGTAGACGAGCATGGACTGGGCCGCCGTGTCGGTGGTCGCTTGCCCGAACCCGCTCACCTTCGTCCAGCTGCCCGCGGCGCCGGTGCCGGTTCGCCATAGTTGTGCACGGTCTATAGCATTGTAGGTGCCCGCGTAGAGGTAGCCCTCGAACGACTTCAAAGAGCGGGTCTCGGTGTTGTTCGGGCCGCTCGGCGGCCCGGTAAACCCGTCAGCGTTGGACTGCGTCCAGACCGTGCCGTTGTTCGACCTCCACACCTCACTGCCGGTTGCGGCGTTATGGGTGCCAGCATACAGGTAGCCCCCGAAGGAGGCCAGGGACAGAATGGAGGTGTTGTTTCCGTCACCGAAACCGTCCACCGTGGCGGCCCCGTCTCCCACCACCGGGTTCCAGGTGACGCCGTCAGTGGTGCGGTAGAGCTTGCAGCCCGGAAGCGCGTTGTACTCGACCCCGGCGTACAGTTGACCCCCGAACACCTGCATCGCCGGGATGTCATGGCTGATATTCCCGCTGAGAAAACCGTTGTTGCTGACCATGGTCCAGGTGTTTCCTTCGTACATCCACACCTCGCACCCGGTGGTGTTGTTGAGGGTGCCGACATACAGGCGGTTGTTGAAGACCGCCATGGAGGAGAAAGAATGGTTGGAGGTGTTCCCGAACCCATTCTTGGTTACGGGTTTCCAGGTGCTGCCGTCCGAGCTCCTGTACATCTGGGCGCCGGTGACGTTGTTCATGGTACCGGCGTAGAGTCGCCCGCCGTAGGAGGCCAGGGACAGGACGTACACGTTGTCTTTGCTGCCGAACCCGTCCGATCCAACCTTGCTCCAGGTGTCCGCCAGCGCAGGTTTCACCGAGAGGCAGAGCGTTGCCAGCAAAATGGCCGCCAGGGCTACCGCGATAACGGTTT
>CAZAIS010000352.1:0-3380 GCA_964485255.1 uncultured Acidimicrobiales bacterium
ATGTGTTAAGCACGCCGCCAGCGTTCGTCCTGAGCCAGGATCAAACTCTCCGTGGAAAGTTTGTGTTATCCAAAATACCGCTTTTTGAGTAAGCGGTCACTCTCAGGCTAAACCACTGTTCAGTTTTCAAGGTACCAAGACGATTCCACTCGCCTGTTTCCCCGGATCAAGCCAAAAGAAAACCGCTGAACTCAAGTCCAGCGGCAGCTAACCGGTTTTCCCGGTTCCGCTAGGTCTTGAGATCGAGCCTCAAACTTGTCCCTCGTTCGAGCAAAGCCAAGTTACATCCTTCTGGCCACTTTCAAGGTTCGTGTCGATACTAGCATTCAGCGTTTGGGCTGTCAATGCGACGAATTCGCCTGTGAGCCGTCCTTCAATTCAACCCTCACGAAGGTCTTCCTTCCTTTGCGGACCAGCTTTCCCTCGATTTCCACGGGGGTCAGCTCCAGGTCCGGATCCGATACCTTCCGCGCGTCCACGGACACGCCTCCTCCGTCGATGAGGCGCCTCGCTTCGCTGTTGGACCGGGCCAGCCCCAAGCCCACGAGCATGTCAACCACCCATATTTTTCCGTCGGTGAAACGGGAGCGTTCCAGGAAGGCTGGAGGTGCTTCCTCGGGCATTTCCTTGAGGCCGAACACCTTCCGGAAGGACTCCGCGGCGGCGCGGGCCTCCTCGGGGCCGTAGTAGGTCGTCACGACCTCCATTCCGAGACGGATCTTCGCGTCGCGGGGGTTCATGTCACCTGATTCGACAGCCGAGAGCATCCCGCCGATTTCCCCGGCGTCGAGCTGCGTGCCAAGCTCGAAGTACCGCCACATGATCCCGTCGGGGATCGACATGAGCTTCCCGAACATTTCTGCCGGCTCGTCGGTCAGGCCCACGTCGTTCGCGAGGCTCTTGCTCATCTTATGAACGCCGTCCGTGCCCTCGAGCAGGGGCAGCGTCAGCACGCACTGGGGCTCCTGCCCCATCCCCCGCTGGAGGTTCCTGCCCGCCAGGAGGTTGAACTTCTGGTCGGTCCCTCCGATCTCGACGTCTGCGTTCAGCATCACCGAGTCGTAAGCCTGCATCACGGGGTACAGGAACTCGTGGAGGCCGATCGGCTTCTCCGACGCGAACCTGTTGGAGAAGTCGTCACGCTCCATGATCCGGGCCACCGTGAACCTGGAGCACAGCTCCAATACCTGCTTGAAGTCCAGCGGGGCCAGCCATTGGCTGTTCCGCACCAGCCTGGCGCGCCTCGTGTCCAGCACCTTGCCGGCCTGCTCCACGTAGGTGCGCGCGTTCCGCTCAACCTGCTCGGGCGTCAGCACGGGCCTGGTTGTGTCCTGCTCGCTCGGGTCGCCGATCAAGGCCGTGAAATCACCGATGATGAGCACCACCTGGTGCCCGAGCTCCTGGAAGTGCCGGAGCTTGTTGAGTGGCACCGAGTGCCCGATGTGAAGATCGGGCCTGGTCGGATCGACACCGAGCTTGACGATCAGGGGCCTGCCTGTCTCCAGCGACCTTGATACCTTTGACCTCATCTCATCCTCCGGGATCACCTCGACGGCCCCGGAGGTTATTCGCTTCATCTGCTCGTCGATTCTCTTGTCCAACGACATCTCTTTTGGCCGCCTCCACCAGTCTCTCGTGTCCCGTGCCGTCGCAATCGTGCGTATTATAACCTAAGGGATCCGGCATCCGTCTCTCCAAGGAGAATGACCCGCGGAGATGAAGAATGGTGTAAAAGGCGTCTTCGCTTGTAAACCTGCGGGCGGTGTCGGGCGTCTAAGACAGTGTTGTCGAAGGTTCAGGGTATCGGCCCGGTAATGGAGACATGAAAGTAATCCTCAGGTTAACGCTCGTGGTGGTTGTCGGGGTGGCCATAGCCGTCGGGGGAATGATCGGCTGGTTCTACACCGGAGTCGGCCTGACCAAGCTCTCCGGCCTCAACGAGTACAAGGCTCAGCAGAACTCCAAGGTTTTCGCGGCCGACGGCACACTGCTCTGCGAGCTGAAGGGCGACCAGGACAGGGAGATCATAGCCCTGAGCGAGATGCCCGACGCCTTGAGAAAAGCGGTTGTCGCGATCGAGGACACCGACTTCTACCGCCACAGGGGTGTCAACTGGAAGGCGGTCGCGCGGGCGCTCTGGGCCAACGTGGTCAAGGGCGGCGTCGCGGAAGGCGGCAGCACGATAACCCAGCAGTACGTGAAGGGGGCTTACGTAGGGCCGAAGCGCACGCTATGGAGGAAGATAGAGGAAGCGCACCTGGCATACGAGCTGGAGCAGAAGTACTCCAAGGACAAGATACTCGAGCTCTACCTGAACGACATCTACTTCGGCCAGGGTGCCTACGGCATATTCACGGCCGCGAGGAAGTACTTCGGCAAGGCGCCGGCCGCCCTCACCCTCGCGGAGTGCGCCATGCTGGCGGGGATCATCCAGTCCCCGAGCTATTTCGACGCGTACAAGAAGCCCCAGGAGGTCCTGGCACGTCGAAGGATCGTCCTCGAGCAGATGCAGAAGCACGGCATGATAACGAGGGCCCAGCTCGATATCGCGGACAGGGAGCCGATGGCGCTCGCACCCCCGAACAAGGTCTACGTTGTCAGGCGCGCGCCGTATTTCTGTGACTACATCACGGAATTCATGAAGAGAAAGTTCGGGGACCAGAAGGCTTTTCGCGGCGGCCTGAGGATCTACACAACGATAGACCTCCGCATCCAGGACATTGCCGAGCGCGCGGTGCGCAACATGACCAAGGCCGACGGCGGACCGGACGCCGCCCTGGTCTGCATCGATCCGCGAACCGGTTATATCAAGGCCATGGTCGGCGGCAAGGACTACGCCGTCAGCCAGTTCAACGTGGCCGCGGACGGGCACAGGCAGGCAGGTTCCTCGTTCAAGACTTTCGTTCTGACCCGGGCGATCGCCGACAGCGTACCGCCGGACAAGACTTACGACTCTTCCTCCCCAAGGCTCATCAACCTGCCGCAGGGGGGCGTCTGGAAGGTGAACAACTACGAAGGTCACGGGAGCGGGTCCATAACCGTGAGAGAGGCGACGATCCGTTCGGTCAACGTGGTGTACGCCCAGTTGATAATGGACGTGGGGCCCGCCCGCGTTGCCGAGATGTCCAAATCGATGGGGATACAGTCCGAGGTCGAAGCCAACCCCGCGATCGCCCTGGGCGGCCTGCGGATCGGCGTTACGCCCCTGGAGATGGCGTCCGCTTACGGAACGCTGGCAAACGGGGGAATTCACGCGGTCGCGCGGTCGACGTCCAAGATCACCGACGTCAACGGTAACGTCATACAGGACGGCACGCCGGAGACCCACACGGTCGTGGACGCCAGGGTAGCCGCGGAGGTCAACAAGATACTGCAGGCGG
>CAZAIS010000353.1:0-3378 GCA_964485255.1 uncultured Acidimicrobiales bacterium
CTGGCGACATCTCCTGATTGCCGGTGGAGTCGAAGCTCCAGACGCTTCAGACGACCTCTCCCTCTTTCTCGCGGCCGAGCTCCGCGCGCGCGACGACCCTGTCGCGGCCCGAGTTCTTGGCGCTGTAGAGGGCTTCGTCGGCGGCGGATACGAGTTGCCCGGGTGACATGGAGTCGTCCGAGAAAGAGGCGACGCCCATGCTGACGGTCGTCCTCAGCGGCTCGGGCTCGCCTTCAACTTCCACCCTCGCATCGGCGACAATCCGGCGGAGCTTCTCGGCGACCTCGAGGGCCTCGGCGAGGTCGGTCTCAGGGAGCAGCACGGCGAACTCCTCCCCGCCGTACCTGTACACCCGGTCCACCTCGCGCTTGCTGGTGTTCATGGCGCGGGCGACCTCGCGCAGGACGGCGTCGCCCGCCGGGTGACCGTAGTTGTCGTTGAGCAGCTTGAAGTGGTCGATGTCGGCCATGATGAAGGAGAACGGGTGGTTGTACCGCCTGGACCGCACGATCTCGCGGTCGAGGTCGCGCATGAGCTTGCGGTAGTTGTAGAGGCCGGTGATCGAGTCGGTTATGGCCAGGCGGTTGACCTGCTCGAACAGGGACGCCCTCTGCATCGCGAGCCCGAACTGGTATGTCATTGCCTGCGCGAGCTGGATATCCTCGGGCGTGAACGCGTCAGGGTGCCCCCTGCGCAGGTGCAGGACGCCCAGCAGCGCGTCCCCGCCCTCGATTGGTACGCAGATGGACGAGCCCGACCTCACCTTCGCGAGGTTGGGGCACTTATCGTCGCGCGCGAGGTCGTCGACGGCCACGGCGTGCATGACGGTGCACGCCTGGCAGTCCGAAGCGTTCTCGATGCCCCTGCGCTTCATCTTGTCCAGCACTTCTTCGCTGTAACCGAAGGAGCCGATGATGGACATCCGGCCGGTCGCGGCGTCCACGCCGTAGATCAGCCCCGAATCCGCGTTGAAGACTTTACGGGCCTCATCCAGGCTTTCGGTGAATATCTCGCGCAGGTGGTTCTTGGTGCTGATAGTGCTTATGACCATGAGCAGCGCGTTCACCCGAGCCAGCCACCTGCGGGAATCGGCGAGGGCATCCTCCCGCTCGCCGGCCAGCCTCTGCATGTCGAGGTATATTCCCTGTGACTTGCGCGTAAGGAGGGTCGCGAAGTACGTGACCAGGACCCCGGTGACGGTGAAACGCGCGAGCACGCTCACGTTGGCGAGCGTGCTGCTCGGCTCGTGCAGGAACAGCTCCAGGGCCAGGCCGCCTATCAGCACGGCCAGCAGGACGTAGCGGAGCCAGGACTCCGTGACCAGGCTCACGAACGCCAGGACGGCCAGGCTCGCGACGACCACCAGCGCGGTCGCGTTCGAGACCCTGAAGACGCAAAGGAACAGCAGCAGCAGCGCGACAAAAATGGCCGCCGCCGCGTTCAAGGTGGTCCTCTGCAGTTCGCTCATATTTTGGATTCGAGACTTCATAAGTGTTCAATGATGTGGCCGCGGCGCCCGTTTGTCAAACGCGTGGCCGAACGGCGGTAGAGGATCAGGAGCGCCGTATCGTGATTTCCGTGTGCCCGGCGCCCGCGTCAGTCCAGTCGAAGGAGGCCGCCTCGCCGGCGGTCGCCTCGTAGAAACCCGCCAGGAAGCCGGCGACGAGCGGCTCGTAGTAGGGGTTGTCCACACACACGTCGACCTTCCCGTCGGAGAGGGCCGCCGAAGTGCCGTTGCCCATTCCCTTGAGCTCGAGAGTCTTCATGTACCTGAGGTAGCCGGCCTCCGTGGTGTCCCTGTCCGCGGCCTTGGAGAGGATGACGGCCTTCACCCGCTCTTTCTCTATCTCCGCGATCATCCGCGGGACCTCCCCGCCCAGCTCGCGCTCCAGCTCGCCGAAAAGGTTCGTGAGCGTCATGACCCCCACGACGACCACCCGGTGGCCGGTCTTTCTGTCGGTTATGACGCCCTTCTCCGCGTCGAAGGAGTACTGCTCGCCGAGGGCGAGCGGAGCCTTGCACACGGGGCATAGCTCGTAGATGTTCCTGCCCGGCAGGATAGGAGGAGAGGCGTAGTCGAAGCGGTCCGCATAACCGGGCGGCGGGGCGCCCGCGCGCTCGACCGACAGGGTGACGGCGCCCCCATCGCCGGACTCGAAGCGCGCGGTGGCGCAACAGAGCTCGACACTCTCGAAGGCGCCGCAGGTGTCGCCGGTGATAGCGGCCGCGTTATAAGCGTTCTCGACGGTTCCCTCGAGGAACGCGTGTCGCCTGTAGGCCGTTACCTCGGCGCGCCCGAGCCCCAGCATGCCGATCTGCCTGGAGAGCCTGCCGTAGACACGGGTGCCGGCAAGGTTGCGGGCGACGACGCCCTTCGCCCCCGAGAGGACCGCGTCCATGAAATCCTTGCCGCTCTTGCGCTTGGCCTCCTGGATTATCCTGTCGAGAGGGATGCCTATGCGCCCGGCAATCCCATCGAGGATGTGGTTCAGCGCGTCGTTGTCGATGAAGACCATCCTGTGGCCGACTTCGCGCGCGAGGGATATCGTCCCGTTGGGCGACCACTTGAGCTCGCTCGTGAGCATCCGGGTCACGCCGCACCGCTGGCAGTAACGCATGTATCCCCACCCTCCCGTGGGCTCATTCGCCCCCGGACATGAAGGCGTAGGCGATCTCGAATATCTTTTCTTTGTCAAGGTCCAGGGTTGCCACGTGATAGCTGTTGTCCAGCCATACGAGGTCCTTGTCCTTCGAGGAAACGTGCTCGAGGATGTAAGGCGCGTTCTCGGGGGGAACAACGTGGTCCTCGCGGGCCTCGACGATCCTGATCGGGCAGGTGATGCGCGCCAGGTCGGCGTCAACGATCCCGCACAGCTTCACGAGACCGTGCAGGGCGTTCGTGTGCAGCTTCTCGTAGGCGACCTCCACGACGTCCGGGTCCTTGAGGTCGTTTCCCGGACCGGGGATTTTCTTCAGGATTCTCTTGAGAACGGGAACGAACTTGATGGCGATCCTCTCCGGCCCGGAGGCCAGCCAGCGGACCGGGGCGCAGATCGGCATCGCGCCCGCGATCTCGCCCGAGTGTTTCTCGGCCAGGTATAGCGTGAGGAGACCCCCCATGGACAGGCCGGCCACGAAGACGCGGTCGCACATGTCGCGGATCTCGGACAGCGCGGTTTCAACCGCGAGCGTCCAGTCCGTGTAATCGTACCGTCCCATGTCGTCCACGTTGGTCCCGTGGCCCGGCAACCTGGGGCCGAGCACCGTCATGCCCTTCGCCGCCAGGTGCTCCCCCATGGGCTTCATGCTCGAGGTCGTGCCGGTGAAGCCGTGTATCAGGAGACAGCCCGTCTTTCCGCCCTCGAAAAAGAATGGTTT
>CAZAIS010000354.1:0-3378 GCA_964485255.1 uncultured Acidimicrobiales bacterium
CCCGCGGACGGCCGGGGCGGTGCGTGAGATCGCCGCCGGGGAAGGGGTGACCCCTTTCATGGTGATGCTCACCGCGCTCAAGGCACTTCTCTTCAGGTTCAGCGGGCGGGACGACGTCGCGGTGGGGACTCCCGTCGCGAACAGGGGTTCGGGCGATCTCGACGGGACCGCGGGCTTCTTCGTGAACACCCTGGTCCTGCGCACCGGGCTCGAGGGTGACCCTTCCTTCGCCGAAGTCCTCTCCAGGGTCAAGCGCACCTGCACGGAGGCCTACGCACACTCCGAGCTCCCGTTCGGGCGCCTGGTTGACGCCCTCAACGCCCGGCGGGACCCCGCGCGCTCGCCGCTCTTCGGCATCATGTTCGTCCTGCGGCAGAGCGAGGGGGGGAGCACCCCGAGGCTCGCCGGGTGCGAGGTCGAGGAGATGAGAATCGCCTACGACACGTCCAAGTTCGACCTGGCGTTCGAGATGACGGACGGGGGCGGACGGCTCGCCGGTGAGATCGAGTACGACACCGACCTGTACACGCGCGAGACCGCGCGACGCCTGGCCGGCTGCTACCAGTTGGTCCTCGAGGCCGTTTGCTCCCGGCCGGGGGCGCGCCTGGGCGACATCGAGCTCCTCGGCGCTCGCGACGCCGCGGGTATCGTCGCCGGCTTCAACGACACCGCGGCGCCCCTGCGCGAGGCGAGCCTCCCGGAGCTCTTCGACGGGCAGGTCCGTCTGTCGCCGGGTGCCACGGCCCTGGTCGCCCCCGGCGAGCGACACACGTACGCCGAGCTGGACCGCGCGTCGGGCCACGCGGCCCGCCGCCTGCTCGAAGCGCTCGGCGGCGCCCCGGAGCCGGATGCCATCGTGGGGCTCCCCGCCGTAGCGGGGCCGGGCGCGATCGCCTGCATGCTGGGCATCCTCAAGGCCGGGTGCGCCTACCTCCCGCTGGAGACGGACTACCCCCCCGAGAGGCTCGCGTTCATGCTCGAGGACGCGGGGGCCAGGGCGGTGCTTGTCCCCGCGGAGTGTCTCGCGGGCGGCCGGGCAAACCTGGCCGAAGCGCTCCGGCTCATCGGGGAGCGCGGGGACCGGGAGGCGCCGGTGGTAGTGAGCGTCGAGAGCGACTGGGCCGCCGAGGCCGACGGTCCGGCCGTCCCCGGGCACCCCGGGGCGCGGTCCCTTGCTTACGTCATTTACACGTCGGGCTCGACCGGCGAACCCAAGGGGGTCATGATCGAGCACCGCGGCGTTTCAAACCTTGTGGAGGCCCAGCGCCAGGCGTTCGGGATCGGCGCGGGGAGCCGCGTGCTCCAGTTCGCGCCCCTGAGCTTCGACGCTTCCGTCTCCGAGGTCTTTACGGCCCTGCTCTCAGGCGCCGAGCTGCACCTCGTGCCCGGCGAAGCAAGGAAAGACGCCGAGGCCCTCCTGGACCTGCTGGAGGAAAGAGGCATCACGACGGCGACCCTGCCCCCGGCGCTCCTTGCCGTGCTCCCTCACCGGCCCCTGCCCCTGCTCGAGACCCTGGTGGTGGCAGGCGACGTCTGCGACGTGAACACCATGAAGCAATGGTCCGCGGGAAGGAGGTTCGTCAACGCGTACGGCCCGACCGAGGCCACAGTCTGCGTCAGCATGCGCCCCTGGAGCGCGCCCGATCCCCCCGGCAACATCGGTCCGCCGATGCGGAACGTGAGGGCGTACGTGCTGGACGGCCGGATGCGCCCGTGCCCAATCGGCGTGCCCGGCGACCTGTTCACAAGCGGCGTGGGCCTCGCCCGAGGTTACCTCAACCGGCCGGAGCTGACCCGGCAAAGCTTCATCCCCAACCCGTTCGCCGGGCCCTGCGAGGCCGGGGCGCTCGATTACGCGCGCCTCTACAGGACCGGCGACAGGGCCCGCTGGCTTGCCGGGGGGGAGCTCGAGTTTCTGGGCAGGTCAGACGGCCAGGTGAAGGTGCGCGGTTTCCGGGTCGAGCCCGGTGAGGTGGAAGCCTCGCTCCGGCGGCACGACGCCGTATCCGACTGCGCGGTCACGGGCGTCGGGGATGAGGCCGGCAGGAAGCTTGCCGCGTTCTGGGTCGAAGCGCCCGGGCGCTCCGGGACCGCCGCCTCGGAGCTGCGCGAATTCCTCGCGGGGCGCCTGCCGGCCTACATGGTCCCCTCGGCGTTCGTCCGCCTCGATTCCCTGCCCCTCACCCGCTCCGGCAAGATAGACCGTAAGGCCCTGCGGGGCCTCGAGCCGGACGTGCGCGAGCGGGAGCCCGGCAGGCCTCCCACTACCCCAACGGAAAAGAAGCTGGCCCGCATATGGGAGCAGGTGCTCGGCATCGAGGGCGTGGGCGCCGGGGAGAACTTTTTCGAGATGGGCGGGGACTCGATAACGAGCATCCAGGTCGTGTCACGGGCCAGGGAAGCTTCCATCGAGCTGGACCCCCGCGACATCTTCGAGCACCCGACGGTTTCGGCGCTCGCCTCCGGGGTGGAGGGCAAGGCGCGCCGGCGGGCGAAGAAGCGCGACGCCTCGGGGGCGGCGCCGCTCACCCCGATACAGCGCTGGTTTTTCGAGCAGGAGATGCCCGAGCGGAATCACTTCAACCAGGCAGTCCTGCTGTCGCTCGAGGAGACCCCGCGCGCGGACGCGCTCCGGGGGGCTGCGGAGAGGCTCGCCCGGAGGCACGACTCCTTGAGGCTGCGGTTCGAGCGCGACGGGGAGGGCTCCTGGCGCCAGGTCTACTCGCCGCGCGGGGACGCGCCGCCGTTGCCCGTCCACGAGATAGACCTGTCGGGGCGGCCGGGGGAGCTGCGCCGTGAGTGCGACCGGCTCCAGGCTTGCCTGGACATCGGCGCCGGGCCGCTCGCGGTCATGGGCCTCTTCACCGGCATGCCGGACGGGCGCGCGCGGCTCCTCTTCGCGGTCCACCACCTGGCGGTGGACGCGGTCTCCTGGCGGGTGCTGCTGGAGGACCTCGCCGCGGCGTACGGCGCGCTGCGTGACGGTAAGAAGGTACGTTTCCCGTCCCGGCGCGGCTCGTCCTTCAAGGATTGGGGCGAAGCCCTCGGCCGCTACGCTGAAGGCAGAGCCGCCGGGCAGTGGGATCACTGGCTCGACGTCGCCCGCCGCGCGCCGGCCGCGAGCCGGGGGCCGGCCCGGGGCCCCGCGGCTTACGGGGAGCTACGCGTTACGGCCTTCGAGCTGGGCGGGGAGCACACGGCCAACCTGCTGTCCCGCGCGCCCGGGGCGTACCGCGCGAGTGCGCGGGATTTGCTCGTCGCCGCGCTCCTGCTGGCCTGGCACGCGGTCAACGGCGAGCGCGAGCTCCTTGTCGATATGGAGGGGCACGGGCGCGAGGAGATAGACGCCGGGGTGGACATCACCAGGACCGTCGGCTG